>JBFMGF010000010.1 GCA_040752675.1 Acidobacteriota bacterium | reverse complement strand
TTTCATGATTTCCTCCCACCCTATGGGTTAAGGACAGCAAAGTTGCTGTCTGTTGTTTTTTGTTTCATATCAACAGTATAACTCATTGGGTGGGATTTCTTATGCTAAAAATCGCTCAAACTAGGTAGAATAAGGATGCCCTATGTCAATAAAGGCGCCTTTCGCTCAAAAATGCCGAAGGCTGTTTCTCCATTCTATAGCCTATGTCCTGCTTCATACGTTTGCCATATCCATCTGAAAGGAAGCGAATGCGGTAGAAAAAATTTCCTTGATTGAAAGGGGATAGCAGGCAAGATGGAACCTAAAATGAAAATCAGTCGGTGAATCTGTATTTGAGGAGTGTCCAGAGGGCTATGACGCCATCCTTCCAGGTAATTTTCTTTCCTTCCCTATAATCTCTTCCGCTGTAACTGATGGGGACCTCGAAGACTCGATATTTCTTCTTGAAGAGCTTGGCAGTTATCTCGGGTTCTATGTCAAAACGGTCGGATCGAAGATGGAGACTTTTCATGACGTCGGCTTTTACTGCTTTGTAGCAGGTCTCCATGTCAGTTAGCATCGTGTCGTAGAGGATGTTCGTCAAGAATGTCAGGAATTTGTTCCCGAGGTAATGCCAGAAAAGAAAGACCCGATGCTTGCCGAGGAACCTGGAGCCATAAACAGCATCGGCCTTATTGTGAACGATAGGTTCGATCAAGATCTGATACTCTTCGGGATTGTATTCCAGGTCGGCATCCTGGATGATGATGATATCTCCGGTGGCGGCTTCTATGCCTGTCCGGACGGCCGCTCCTTTTCCTCTGTTCCTGGAATGGAAGAAGACTTTCACCGCTATGTCATTCAACGTTTGCAGGACCCCCCGGGTGCCATCTGTGGAATAGTCATCAACGATGATGATCTCTTTTTCGAGAGGCGATCTCTTAACGCATGAGAGCACCTCTTCTATCGTGCTTCTTTCGTTGTAAACAGGGATGATAATGGATAATTTCACTGATCCCGATCCTTTCAATCTCGATGATTATACCATGTTCCTCCCGGCCTGGCGGAAGATACAGGGAGAGAAATAGGTTATGAAATCTTTTAGATCAAGGTTTTTCCCCTGAATTCATGCAGGGGGAAAGGATAAAAAAGGCTATTTTTCAATAGTTTGTGGCAATTTTTGCTCATTTCAGCCTCTGCTTGACAAAAATTGACCCGTAACATAATATTAACTTCGCAGTCATTTGGCTCTATGATCCTGAGATTTGCCGCTCCGCTTGAATTTAATGCTTTAAAAGAGGAAGATAATGGCTCTTAAGCTGGGACAGATGCTGATCAAGGCCGGTCTGATCACGGAAGAGCAGCTTAAGAAAGCCCTTGAAGAGCAGAAGAGATCGGGTGGCAAGATAGGCTACAACCTGGTGAAGCTCGGATACGTGAGCGAGGAAGACATCACGAGTTTTTTATCGGAGCAGTACGGCATTCCTTCCATCAATCTGAGACATTTTGAAATCGATGAAGCGGTCATAAAACTCATCCCCTCGGAAGTCGCCCAAAAATATCTCATCATCCCGGTCAACAGGACGGGAGCGACGCTGACAATAGCCATGACAGACCCGACCAACGTCTTTGCCATGGACGACATCAAGTTCATGAGCGGCTATAACGTCGAGCCGGTCGTCGCTTCCGAAATCGCCATCCGTGAAGCGATCGATCAGTATTATGGAACCAGTCATTCGCTTGAGCTCAAGAAGGTCATGGACGAGATGGCTGAGGCCGAGGCGGAGCAGCTTGAGGTCCTCGAGGAAGAAGAAGAAATCGACATCTCCAAACTCGAGAGCGCTTCCGAAGAGGCTCCTGTCGTCAAGCTCGTTAATATCATTCTCAGCGATTCCATCAGGAAGAATTCAAGCGACATCCATCTGGAACCTTACGAGAAAGACTTCCGGGTCCGGTTCAGGATCGATGGGGTCCTCTATGAGATGATGCATCCTCCCATGCAGTTGAGGGATGCCATCATCTCGAGGATCAAGATCATGGCCAAGCTTGACATATCGGAGAAGAGGCTTCCCCAGGATGGAAGGATCAAGGTTAAGATGAAGATCCAGGGGAAGAACAAGGAGATGGACTACAGGGTCTCCGTTCTTCCCACTCTCTTTGGAGAGAAGATCGTCCTGAGGCTTCTTGACAAAGAGAATCTCATGCTTGACATGACCAAGCTGGGAATGGAGCCGGAATCGCTTGAACGGTTCGAGAAGGCGATCCTTAAGCCTTACGGGATGGTCCTCGTGACAGGCCCCACGGGAAGCGGCAAGACGAATACGCTTTATTCCTCAATCAACAAACTCAACACATCGGATACGAACATTCTTACGGCGGAGGATCCGGTTGAGTTCAACATCCACGGGATCAACCAGGTGCAGATGAAGGAGCAGATCGGGCTGAATTTCGCCACGGCTTTACGGTCCTTTCTGAGACAGGATCCCAATATCATCCTGGTGGGTGAGATCCGCGACTTCGAGACGGCAGAGATCGCCGTGAAAGCCGCGCTGACGGGCCACCTTGTTCTGAGCACCCTCCATACGAACGACGCGCCGAGCACAATCAACAGACTGATGAACATGGGCGTCGAACCCTTCCTCGTATCGACCTCGGTCAACCTGATCGCTGCACAGAGGCTGATCCGAAAAATATGCAGGGATTGCAAGGAAGAGATCCAGGTCCCGCAGCAAGTCCTCGTGGACATTGGGTTTTCTCATGAGGAGACGAAGAAGTTGAAAATGCACAAAGGGAAGGGTTGCTATAACTGCAACAACACTGGATATAAGGGAAGGACGGGACTCTTCGAGGTGATGGAGCTATCGGATGACATTCGCGAGCTCATCCTGGCCGGCGCTTCCTCCATCGAGCTTCGCAGGAAAGCGATCGAGAACGGGATGATCAGTCTGAGGGAAAGTGGCCTCCAGAAGCTGAGAGATGGAATCACCACGATCGAGGAGATCGTCAGGGAAACGGTTCTGTAATATCTCTATTTTAGGAGGAAGAGATGGGAGTCACATTGCACCAGCTTCTCAAAACAATGGTCGAACAGGGAGCAACCGATCTTCACGTCACAACTAATTCTCCTCCCCAGATCCGCATAGATGGGGTCCTGATCCAGCTTCAACTTCCGCCATTGACGGCAGGAGAGACCAAACAACTCGCTTACTCGGTGCTGACCGATAATCAGAAACATAGGTTCGAAGAGAATCTGGAACTCGACTTTTCTTTCGGCATCAAAGGGCTGGCCCGTTTCAGGGCCAACGTCTTCAGTCAGAGGGGAGCGGTAGGTGCTGCTTTCCGCCTCATCCCATGGGAGATAAGGAGCTTCAAGGAGCTCGGGCTTCCCGATGCGGCCGCAATGATATGCGAAAAACCTAGAGGCCTCGTTCTTGTTACCGGGCCCACGGGAAGCGGAAAATCCACGACTCTTGCGGCTATGATCGACAAGATCAACCGCGAGAGGAATGAGCATATAGTAACCATCGAAGACCCCATAGAATATCTTCACTCCCACAAGAAATGCATCGTCAACCAGAGGGAGCTGCATGCGGACACGCATTCTTTTGCAAATGCTCTTCGCTCCGTTCTCAGGCAGGACCCGGACGTCGTACTCATCGGTGAGATGAGAGACCTGGAGACGATTGAATCGGCGTTGAAGATTGCCGAGACCGGACATCTCACATTTGCCACGCTTCATACCAACTCCGCCGCGCAGACCATCAACAGAATCATCGATGTCTTCCCATTCCACCAGCAACCCCAGGTCCGAGCCCAGCTTTCCTTTGTTCTCGAGGGGATCTTCTGCCAGGGCCTCCTGCCAAAAGCTGGAGGACATGGTCGTGTCTTGGCTCTGGAGATAATGATTCCCAATGCAGCAATCCGGAACCTCATCAGGGAAGACAAGGTGCATCAGATTTACTCAGCCATGCAGACAGGGCAGTTGAAATATGGCATGCAGACGTTCAACCAATCGCTCGCCACGCTTTATTTCCAGAAACAGATCACTCTGGAAACGGCCCTGTCGGTTTCTCATAACGTGGATGAGCTTCAGGAGATGATCAACCGTGGTGCTGGGCTCATCTATACGCCACCGAAACCTGGACCTACAAGGGTGACCAGGGCGTAAACCCATTTTAACGGGAGGGAAATATGCCAACCTATTCATGGAAAGGACGCGTGAGAGGGAAGGAAATGCAAGAGGGAGTGATGGTGGCTGACAACAAGGAAGCCGTCATCAATACCCTTCGGCGACAGCAGATCATCGTCACGGCGGTCACGGAGAAGGGGAAGGAATTTGCCCTTCCGAAGATCGGTGGAGGAGTTAGGAAGAAAGAAATCGCTATCTTCACGAGACAGTTCTCCGTCATGATCGACGCAGGCCTTCCTCTTGTACAGTGCCTCGAAATCCTCGGGACCCAGCAGAACAACAGGACATTCCAAAGGATCCTCTTCCAGATCAGGCAGGATGTAGAATCGGGGTCCACGCTGGCCGATGCCATGAGGAAGCATCCAAAGGTCTTCGACGATCTCTTCTGCAACATGATCGCAGCGGGAGAAGCGGGGGGTATCCTAGATACTATCCTTCAGCGTCTCAGCCAGTACATCGAGAAGATCGTCAAATTGAGAGTGGCCATCCGCTCTGCCAGCGTCTACCCAACGGCGGTCATCACGATCGCCATCGGTGTCGTCACGGTCATACTCTGGAAGGTCATTCCCACATTCGCCGCCCTCTTCGCCGGACTTGGGGCTTCGCTGCCCCTTCCCACAAGGATCACCATCGCCCTGAGCGAATTCATCGGGAGATGGTGGTGGTTTATAGGAATTGTGATTGTCCTTGCCATCATTGCCATCAACAGATACCACAAGACATACAATGGGAGGCGCATCCTTGATGGTCTGCTTCTCAAGATGCCGATCATCGGCATGCTTCTGAGGAAGCTGGCTGTAGCACGGTTCTGCAGGACGCTAGGCACCCTTATATCGAGCGGCGTTCCGATCCTTGATGCCCTTGATATAACAGCGAGGACATCGGGAAATGCCATTGTGGAAGATGCCATAATGGAGACCAGGAAGAACATCGAGCAGGGAAAGAGCATCTCGGAACCTCTAAAAGAGACCGATGTATTCCCCCCTATGGTGGTTCAGATGATCGCAGTAGGAGAGCATACGGGCGCTCTTGACACGATGCTTGCCAAGATTGCGGATTTTTACGAAGAGGAAGTGGATGATGCCACGCAGAACCTCCTCTCGCTACTGGAGCCCATTATGATTGCCTTTCTGGGAGTCGTCATCGGAGGGATCATCATCTCAATGTATCTTCCGATGTTCGATCTCATCAACAAGATAGGCTAATCCCGTCTTCCTGTTCATAATGGATGGCTGGATTGCCCATATAAGGGAAAGCTCGGCTGGATCTTCGCGACGCTTTTCTTTGTAACAAGCACCTTGCCCATTATATCTGAAGAGTTAGAGAGGTAAACCTGCAACTCTGAAAAAAGATGAGGCTTTTACGGGAGCGGCTCCTGACGTTTTGATAATGATAAAGGGTCCATGATGAGGAAGGAAATACAGAGGCAGATTAAGTGGTTGATGGTCTTCCGCGTCGTCGTAATCACGACCCTGTTGATCTCCTCCTTCATCATCGAACTTCTGTATAGCCCTTCACGGGCTCTGGAACCGCTCTACTTTCTCTCCGCCTTCACCTACTTCCTCGTAATCGCATACGGGTTCCTCTACCCGAGCCTGAAAGAGAAGGAATCGTTTGTCTACATTCAGGGGATTGGAGATACCCTGGTCATTACCGGATTTGTCTACATCACGGGCGGACTGGACAGCCCTATGTCATTCCTTTACATACTTCCCATCATCACGGCCTCAATCATGCTTTACAGGAAGGGGGCATTTATCGTTGCCACGGCATGCTTCTTCTTCTATCTCCTTCTCATAGGCTTTCTAATCTATGACATAGTCCCCTTTTACTCCACAAGTTATGTTCAGGTGATGGAGGTAACCAAGCAGAAACTCTACTACGCGCTTTCCGTGAATTTCATCGGGCTCTTCGTAGTGGCTTATCTCAGCTCCTATCTATCAGAGAGGCTCAGGATCACGGGGAAGGAACTCGAGGAAAAACAGGATGACCTGGACGAGCTCAAGGCGATCCACGAAAAGATCCTTGAGAGCATCGGCACCGGTCTCATCACGACGGATCTGATGGGAAAGATCATTTTCATGAACCGAGGGGGAGCGGAGATCACAGGGATTGACCCGCTGAAGAGCATCGGCAGGAGTGTGAAAGACCTCTTCGACCTTAATGAATCTTTCCTCTGGAAGATCAGGAGCATTCTGGAGGAGGAAAAGAGATTCCGATTCGAACGATCATTCCGGAGAGCCCAGGGCGGCGAACGGTATCTCGGGTTCGCCGTATCGCGTCTAAGAAACGGAGGGGGAAGAAGTCTCGGTCTCGTCTTCATCTTCCAAGATCTGACGGAGATCATTGCCATGGAGAAGGAGATGAGGCTCAAGGAGAGAATGGCAGCCCTGGGGGAGATGGCTGCCGGAATGGCACATGAGTTGAGGAATCCTCTTGCGTCCATCAGCGGGTCAGTGCAGATCCTCAAGAACGAACTCGATCTCAATGGGGAGAATCTCGATCTGATGGATATCATTCTCATGGAATCCGAGAGGCTGGAGAAGACGATCCGGGATTTCTTGATGTTCGCCAAGCCGGGGAAATTCTCTCCCGAGCGGGCGGATGTAGTTTTGATCATCGAGGAATCGGTCCGCCTTCTGAAGAACAGTAAGGAGTTTGGGAGGAAGCACAGCGTTGTGACCGAGTTTTCGAGCCCTGAGATCATCTCATACATCGATGTCAACAGAATGAAACAGGTATTCTGGAACCTGGCGACAAATTCTCTCAAAGCGATGCCCAACGGGGGAACTCTGACCATAAAAGTGGATGGAAGCCACAGGAACGCGCTCACGATCGTTTTTTCCGATAGCGGTATCGGGATGGATAAGAGGGAGGCGGAGAGCTATTTTCAACCTTTCGAGGGGACCTTCAAGGAGGGAACGGGATTGGGCGCCGCCATCGTTTACAAAATTATTCAGGAACATGGTGGAAGGATTGACGTTAAGAGCCGCATCGGGGAGGGGACTACTGTGAAGATCGTCATCCCCAGAAAGTCGGATGAGCTGAACCAGATCACAGAGTTCCTTAAAGCTCAAACAGGCAGAACAAGATGAGCCCTAACAAGAACAAGATCCTCATCGTAGAAGACGAGAAGAGCATGAGGGACATGCTCTTCCTGCTCTTGAAGAAGGAGTATGAAGTCGATGTAGCGCCCACAGGGGAGGAAGCAAAAAAACTACTCACCGAAAAACTGTACGATCTCATCCTGACTGATATCTCCCTTCCCGGGATCAGCGGGATCGAAGTGCTGCGAGCCTCCAAGGACGCACTGCCGGAAACATCCGTCATCATGATCACAGCCTATGCCTCGACGGAGTCCGCAATCGAAGCTCTAAAGCTCGGTGCCTCGGACTACATTGTCAAGCCGTTCAACGTGGATGAGATCAAGATCATAATCAAGAACGAGCTGGACAAGAGGAGACTCGCCAAGGAGAATGTATACCTCAAGGAGCAGCTCAAGAAGAAGAGCGATCTCGGCGAGATAGTCGGGAGAAGTCCGAAGATGATGGAGATCCTCTCCCTCATCTACAAGATCGCCGACACGAACACGACAATCACCATCTCGGGAGAGAGCGGGACAGGTAAGGAGGCTATCGCGAGGACGATCCATTACAACAGCTCTAGAAAGGATTCTCCCTTCGTCTCAATCAACTGCGGCGCTCTTCCCGAAGGGATCCTTGAGAGTGAGCTGTTCGGGCATATGAAGGGAGCCTTTACAGGGGCAACGATGACCAAGAGGGGGCTCTTTGAGGTCGCCAACGGTGGTACCCTCTTCCTGGATGAGATCGGTGAGACCTCGCTGGGGATGCAGGTGAAGCTCCTGAGAGTACTTCAAGATAAGAAGATAAGAAGAGTGGGTGGCACGGAAGAGATCGATGTCGATGTACGGATCATCGCAGCCACCAATCAGAATCTGGAACGGCTTGTCCAGGAGAGGAGGTTCCGGGAAGATCTCTATTACCGGATCAACGTCATAGAGATCAAGATGCCTCCTCTCAGGGAGAAGAGGGAGGACATTCCCATTCTCGCCGATCATTTCCTGAAGAAGTTCACCCAGGCGCTTCACAAGAGCATTTCTGGTTTCGATCCTGACGCGATGGAAGCCCTGGAATCCTACCACTGGCCCGGGAATGTCAGGGAGCTCGAAAATGCCATCGAGAGAGCGGTCACACTGGAGATCTTGAACAAGATAAGAGTAGAAAGCCTTCCGGCCGACGTTAGAACGGGCAAGTCTAAATTCCAACCACAGGAAGTATTAGCGGGTGATCCGTCCCTTTCTCAAGCTTCCCCTCCCCAGGGTACCGAGCTATTTGAGTTTCATGGAGCCTCATGGGGGAAAGGATTCAATCTGGAAGAAGAGATCGAGAAGCTGAGGAAAAGGTATCTCGAGGATGCTCTGGAGAGGTGCGGGGGAGTCCAATCCAAAGCGGCGAGGATGCTTGGCATGAGTTTTAGATCCTTCAGATATTTTGCCAAGAAGTACGATATTTCAGGGCGGAGTAATTCCACGGCATCAGAGGAGACCGGGAAAGAAAGCGGAGGAAATGGCTAGATATCTCAGGATGGCCGCTGCCCCTCTCTTTCTAGTCATCACGACAATCCTCTTTTTTAATTCTGCCATCCTCTCCGACGGTCAGTTCTATTACGGCGATATCAGCCAGAACCATCACCCTGCGAGGAAGCTGATCGCCACGCTGATAGCGGAGGGAGTTTTCCCCCTATGGAATCCTTTCATAACTTCCGGACAACCTCTCTATGCGAATCCCAACAATCTCCTCTTTCACCCTATCTCACTGATCTTTCTCATCATCCCCTTCGAAGCAGCCTTCAAATATTCCATCATCATACAGTACCTCCTCTGTGCCTTCGGAATGCATCTCTTTTCGAGGGAGTGCGGGCTTTCGAGACAGGGGTCGCTTCTTGCCGCTTCTCTTTTTTCCTTTTCCGGTTTCATGCTTTGCCTCGCCCATCACTACAACCTGCTATGCAGTGCCGCCTGGATCCCGCTCTTTCTCTTCTTCTTGCACCGCTTCCTTTACCGATCGCGACTCTACCTGTTGCCGGCTTCCCTGATTCTATCCGTCGTTCTGATTACGGCAGAACCATTCTTCATTCTCAGCACGCTACTCATCGCACTGGCCGTGATCTTTTTACAAAAGCCGGATCCGACACAGGCAAGAGCTGTTCTTTCGAAGGTTGGTCTTCTGACCGCAACTCTATTCTGCGCGCTTCTTTTTTCATTATTTCTTCTCCTTCCTGCCGCAGAGTTCTTCGCGAACTCCGAAAGGGCAGCAGGACTTGCTTCCGATATCATCTCAAAATGGTCGCTCCATCCCGAGGAGATCATTGGTCTTTTCATCCCGAGGCTTTTCGGGAACCCCTTTGTTACCAATCCGGCGGAATACTGGGGAAGCTTTTTTTTCAGGGAAACGGTTCCCTTCTTCGCTTCCCTTTATACAGGACTCCCATCTCTCTTCCTCGTCAGTATCCTTTTATATAGAAGGGACAGGACATTTACTATCTTCGCTATTCTTATTGTCGCATCACTTTTTCTTGGAGCATTGGGTAGCGTGCCTCTCTTTCAGAAGCTATCCGGGGAGGTCCCTTTGCTCTCTGCATTCCGATATACTTCCAAATTTTTCATCTTATTCTCCTTTTCCTGGGCTATCCTTTCAGGGAGTGGCTTGGATCTAATGCGAGAGATATCTGAGAAAAGGTTGACCCAGGCGGTACGACGATGGCCGTTTCTTGTGATTCCAGTTCTGATCACCCTCTCTCTCGTGGCCCTCTATTGCATCGGAAGGTTCTTCCCTCAATCATACAGGTTTTTCATTGAAAGAGTTCTGCATGTGGGACAGGATGCCGGGGCCATCATTCTTTCATCCATCGCGTCACGGTTGCTTGCCAGCGTCGTCTATGCAGCCGGTATTTCTCTCGTAGTCGCTCTACTGATTCTTGCCTCCTTTTACACCAAGATCAGAGGAAGTCTTGCCTGCCCCGTCCTGATTGGGATCATCCTCATGGATCTTTTGATAGTCAACATGAACCTCAATCCCGTAGCCGGAGCGAACTTTTATAAGATGAGATCCCCCTTCCTCGGTGCTCTCGGGGAAGATCGGGAGATCTACAGGGTCTTTCGCGATAGGACTCCGGGAGACCTGATGCTGAAGATCGGGTCCAGACAGAGGGAGGAGGGTTTCTACTGGAACAGGATGATGCTTCTTCAGTGGATTGGCCTGCCTCACAGGATTGCCTTTGCCTTTGACCGAAATGTTGACCGGCTGGGACCTTACGATCACTATCTTCTCATGGAAAAAGCGAAGGATAGAGGATGGTCAACCTGGAAAAAGATTCTGGATATGTCGGGCGTACGGTATCTCCTTCTCTATAATAAAGTCAATGACCCTCATCTTTCGGAAGTCATGGAGCGCAGCTCCGGGAGCAATTACCCTGTCGTTCTGTATCTGAATAGGGCTCCCCTCCCCAGGGTATATGCTGTTCCAAGAGTCAGAATGATTCATGACCCGAACCTGGTTTTTAGAGAACTGTTTTCCGAAACATTTCATCCTTACGAGGAAGCCGTCGTTCTTGCCGGGACCCATGATGGGGAGATGTTGAATCATCTGAAGGCAGGAGACGGTCCTTCTCCCCTGATGCGAGTGAAGGAGCAGAAGTTCGTCTGGATGGCAGGACCTGATCGGGTTCTTCACTCGGATCTCTTCAGGATAAAGATCTTAAAGATGGGATGCAACGAGATAAGGCTAGCAATCGAATCGAATAGAGATGGCTTCCTTGTTCTTTCCGACAGCTATTATTCGGGATGGCGCTGCCGCGTCGATGGCAAAGAATCAAGGATCTTCTTGGCGAACGGCCTCTATCGCGGAATCTGCTTTGAAAGGGGAACGCACATCGTGGAGTTTCTGTTCAGTCCAACGATTCTCTTTATTGGTCTGGCCCTCTCTGCTGTTTCCATCACAGGCATCGCATCCCTCACCCTTTTCTTCTCTCTGAGAATATATTTCCGTGCAGAAGAGTCATGAACAAGAGGAGCATGATTTTTTCGGGACTTTTTCTCGGCTTGATTATGGGAGTTTCTCTCTTCATCGTTGAATCCTTCTTCGTCATGATCTCAGGGAAAAGGATCCCGGCTTCCTATCTTTCTCTCACGCTATTGTTCGATGCCGGGGGTGGCTTGATCTCCGGGCTTCTGGCAGGATGTTTTTCCCTTATAGCTTCCACTCTTTTTTACATGCGTGAGGAAGAGCGAGGATTCGATCTCCTGCAGGCTTCCATTTTGTTCTTTCTCATCTTTTTCTTCGGATTCTTCTTCCTCCATGGCAGAATCCTCATGGGAACCAGGTTCTACGAATCGAAGGGGCTCCTGGCGACCTTACTTCTTACGATCCTCTGCCTTGTCCTCTCCCTTTCGTTCTATTTTTTCTGCCCCCTGATAAGAAAGAGGCTTTTTCCTGTTTATCCTACCGGCCTCTTGGAGATGATCTTCTCCGGGATCATCGCTTCGGGCTACCTGTGGCTCAACGAATACAAATTAGCGGGTGCCAGGGGAACATATCGATTTTCCATCAGCATGGCCCTTCTCATAGTTCTCTCTATCGTTTATCTCCTTGCTAACTTCGTCATCTCAAGGATCATGAGAAGAAGGGAAATTCCCCTCGATCGATCCGCTTTGAGATTTTCTCGAAACGCCATCACCCTTCTCCTTATAGGGCTTTCCCTATTATGGTTCTGCACGCACATCGATGCCATTTCCTGTTCTTCTCATGAGCAAGAATGGAAGATAGGAAGCGGCGCAGGAAATAGCCCCATCAATGTCATAGTAGTCTCCATTGACACGCTCCGGGCGTCGAATCTCTCCTGCTACGGCTATTCCAGAAAAACGACCCCCTGGATCGATCAATTTGCAGAGGATGCTCTTCTCTTTACCAATGCCGTTTCAAGTTCCTCGTGGACGCTGCCCGCGCATGCATCCCTCTTCACAGGACTCATTCCTTACCGTCATGGGGCCCATTATGCAGATCGCCCTCCAGCCGCGGGTGAGCATTATCCCCTCGATGATCTTGACATGACGGGAGTCTTTCCTCTTCCTGCCGATGCGACGACTGTTGCCGAGATCTTGAAAAAGCATGATTACACCAATGTGGCTTTCGTCTCCAATTTTGCTGCCCTCTCCGCCTCGCTGGGGATGGACCAGGGTTTCGACATTTACATGAATCGGGAGAGAACGTGGGTCTCTTTCAAGCCATTCTTTCACAGGATTCTCGCTACGTCACTTGGAGATTATGGTACCATCCCCGATTTCATTAGCAGGACAACCAAGCCTTTCCTAAGCGCAAAGGTCATTTCCGACGAGGTGATCCGCTGGCTGGAGCGGAGAAGGAAGGAACCATTCTTTCTCTTCTTGAACTACATGGAGCCACACCGACCTTACCTTCCATACTCGCCGTTCAACAGAAAGTTCCTCCAGGAGAAAATCTTCTCCATGAAGGACCCCTTCTGGGAAGTCATGGGAAACCATCGGGCATTGAGCGAGAGAGAGAAAAGGTATCTCCTCTCGCAGTACGATGGAGAGATTGCATATGCCGATCATCACATCGGGCGGCTGTTCCAGACTCTGAGAGAAATGGGTCTCTATGAAGCATCTTTAATCGTCGTCCTATCCGACCACGGGGAGATGTTCGGAGAGCACAATCTTCTCGACCACACGAATAGTCTTTACGAAGAGGTTCTCCGGATACCGCTCATCGTCAAGTATCCTTTCTCTAAGAAAACCGGAATCTTGCATTCGAGGGTCGGAATCGTCGATGTCATGCCTGAAATCCTTAGCGTCCTCGGGAAAGAGATCCCGCGCGACCTGGACGGGGCTCCCTTCGAGACTGGAAACAGAAACCCGCTGGCGGAACTCTACATAAATCGGTATTACTTCAGAGAATTCGGGGAAAGGTTCGGTAGCATCTTGAGGGCCAAATACGATCAACACTTCAAATTGATCATCAGCTCCTCGGGTCGCCATGAGCTTTATCAGCTTATAGAAGACCCGCTGGAATCTAAGAATCTGGTCTATGAATATCCTGATGTGAAAGATCGGCTCCTGCAGCAGGTCGAACATTACCTGATGGATAAAAAGCCTGTCATGAGCCACGAATGGGTGGATCAGGAAACGAGAGATAAGCTCAGATCGCTCGGATACCTCGATTAATTATCTGTTCTTTATTGCCGGAATACTGAGTTTAAAAAATGAAAAGAAATGTTAAAAATCTGTCCAGAAAGTGGCAAAATTTGTAACTTTTTAATGAGCAATCTATTGCTTTCCTTAGTTAGCAATAAATTTATACTCTCTGAATCGTCTGGGTTATATTTAAGTGTATGATAATGAAAGGGATAATAAAATAGTAAAAAAATCATAAACTTGCTTTATCAATGCGGAATGGCATATCTATTGCCAATTAATCCTTTACTTTGAAAGGAGGTGAACTTAATGTTAAGAAAAAAGAATAAGGGCTTTACACTAATTGAGCTTCTCATCGTTGTAGCCATTATCGGTATTATTGCTGCCATTGCTATCCCGAACCTCTTGAACGCTATCAACAGGGGCAGGCAGAAGCGAACGATGGCTGACATGAGGTCGATTGCGACAGCCTGCGACGAGTACAACATCGACAACAACCGTTATGTCAACCTGAATGCCGGTGGCTTCGCGGATGTGACGACCCTCAAAAACTATCTGGAACCTCACTACATCAGGATCATTCCGGAGAAGGACGGATGGGCAACTTACATGCAGCATGCCGGCGGTGATACGGATGCATACACCGACTACACGCTCTGCAGCTACGGAAAAGACACAACTGCCGATGGTCCTGTAACCCCCCCACAGACCACGGATTTCGATGCTGACATCTATTTCATCGATGGACAGTTCACGCAGTGGCCAGAAGGGATGCAGACATAAGCAGATCCTTGGATCAATGCGGCGGCAGATTTTTGAATCGTCGCCGCTTTTTTTGCCTTTTCCTCTCCCCCCTTTTTTATTGATTGTCGCTCTGCAGTTCTGTTAGAATTTCGAAAGCATGGATATGAATAACAGAGGGCTGACACTTGTCGAGCTTTTGGTGGCTCTCGTGATCATCATGCTGGTTTCCGCCATCGCTATAATCAACATCATCTCTACAATAGAAAAGGCTAGACAGAAAGCGACCATGTCCGACATGAGAACCATCTCGCGCGCTCTCGAAACGTACAACATCGATAATGGCTATTACCCCAGGAACGGCCTGAACATGGAAGAGCTACGGGAAGTCCTGGTCCCTTATTCTTCCAGCGTCCTTCCCGTCGAGGATGCCTGGCGCAATCCTTTTTCTTACTCTACTAACGTTGTCGATAGCTACACCCTGATAAGCTACGGGAAGGATGGGATCGATGGAGATGACATCTCTTACGAGACGAGGTTCGATTTCGATAAAGATATCGTCATGTACAACGGCACTTTCATGGCGCGCCCGGTTGAGTGATAAAGAGAGAGGGAAAAATTGAAGCCCCGTTCCTAATCATCCTCTTGATATTTTTTTTTAGCGCGTTTTTCCCTCCGGAAATCTATCTCTTTTCGAAGGCATTGACGAGCATTCTCGTCCTTCTCCTCGGATACCACCTTGTCAGGAGTCCCGGTTTCCATTTCTCAAAAAGGAACGCGACGCTTTTCACCATTATCTTCCTTTTCCAATGCGTCAACATTTTTCTATCATTCTCACCCGGCCGATCTGTGGAAGCGGCTCTATATTACTTCCTTCTCTTCATCCTCTTCCTTGCTTTACCAGGAGTCTTCACTTTTTTCCAGACTTTAACTCTTCTGAGGATCATGACCTTTCTGGCGGCAGCCGTTTCGTTCTATGGGCTCCATCAGTACTTTTTCGGATTGGAGAAGCTCGCCTCAATTATAAGAAAGACAGAGATGGAGATACCCTCAATCTTTCTGGAGAAGCTGGAAGCGGGCAGGGTCTTCTCCACATTTGTCACCCCAGGAGCCTTTGCGGGCTTTCTCCTGATGACCATCCCTGTAACAGCATTTTTTGTCTTTCTATCCGAGAACAGGAAGCTAAGGACGCTTTACGGTGCGCTTCTCCTGATCCAGACGGCCTCCTTCTTCCTCTCTTTTTCCATTGGAGCCCTTGTAGCTCTCTTTGCCTCTGCCCTTATCGTTGCCTCTCTGAAACTTCGGAGAAGAATGTTTATCATTTCTATCATCATGATCGTTTTCATCACGGCGGCGGTGTTCTTTCTCATGTACAGGGATATTGGATTTTCAGAATTCTGGAGCTCTGATAGCCCCTTGAAACTGAGGTACGGGAACTGGAAGGCATCCATCCTCATGATCGGAGACCATCCCGTTCTTGGTGTCGGCGGAGGCTCTTACGGGGTTGCCTTTTCCCGGTATCGCGAGGAGTGGATGAACGAATCGAATTATGCACACAACAGTTTCCTTCAGATTGTTTCCGAGAACGGTCTCTTTGCGGTGCCGTTCCTGCTGGCTTTTCTCTGCATCTTCTTCCGTTCTGCATGGGAGTTGTTACGTCGTCACAGGATAAGAGCCGTAACGTCTTCCGATCCTTCCGCATCAAAAAACAACTCTAACGTCGCGAGGCTGAAGGGGGCTCCATTTCTTGCAATGGCGCTTCTTTCCTTTATCCTTCATAATCTATCTGACTTTACATTCTATCTCCCTTCAGTTTCTTTTCTCTTCTTTCCTCTCTGCGGATTGTTTTTCTCTATGGGCGCCGGGCTTGAAGAGGAACCGGGGGACAGAAGAGAGAATGCATATCCTGCCGGGTTAGGAGAATATGGGGGAAAAAGATCATTTGGGAAGATTCTCCTCATCCTTCTCCTTGCCGTATCAGCACTATTCTTTCTCTCCTCCTTCATCGGAGAGATCTCGTTCGAGGAAGCGATGGACGCACGAGAAAGTGTTCGATTTGAGGAAGCGGATCGCCTGTTGAGGAGAGCGAAATTCTTTAACGCTCTGAAATCGGATTACAGAATCTATAGAGCCCAGCTCCTCATGGATGAAAAAAATCCATCTCGCGATCCTATGCGAGCCCTGGGCGAAGTTGAAAGAGCCATAGCTCTCGATCCTTTCATCCCTTACTACCATCGCGTGGCTTCCGATATTCATCTTCTATCAGGAGACCCAATACAGGCTTACATCTCCATTTCAAAGGCGGCCTCCCTCTATCCTGCAGATGAGCATTACAAGGCGAGGAGAGATACGATCTGGACTCTTTTGAAAGGCGGTACAGAAAAGAGATGAAGATGAAATCAGAATGTAGAGACATTCTTTTTCTGCTTCTCGCATTTTCATTCCTTATCTTCTTTCTTCCATTCTACGAAGGGGGAGCGAGAGCAGGTTCCCTATTTGTCATCCATACCTTAGTCTTCGTTTTCCTGGGCTATGCAGGTCTTGAAGCAATCCGGGAAAAGCCTGTTACCATCGCGGTGCCGCACTTCTTGGTCACTCTAATTCCGTTTTTCATCTATCTATTCATCCGGTCCCTCTTCTCTCCTTACCTTTACGCTTCTCTTCTATCTCTCTGGGAGATCGTCATCTTTTTCATGCTCTTCATGCTCTCGCTTCATTTTTCTGAAAAGAGGAGTTTCGGCAAGGCCGTCCTCATGAGCTTTTTCCTGAGCACCATGCTGCAGTCGCTATTATCCATCGTCTTCTTCATTCAGGGGGGCTTCAAAAGGACGGCTGTTTATTTCCTGAACCCGAATCATCTCGCCGCCTACCTCTCCATGGGACTCTTCATCGGTTCTTTTTTCCTTCTGAAGCACAGGGAGAAACTTTCTTCAGCGTTTCTTATCCCGGCGCTGCTGATTATCCTCGTTTCTTTTATGATCACCTCGTCGAGAGGTGCGCTCCTTTCCTTCATCGCAGCCTCTGCCTTTCTCATCTTCATGCTTCGTAAGAAAATGAAGAAGATGGAAACCATAATCGCCTGCATCCTTCTCACCTCGGTCGCACTGGCTGGCCTCTTCCTCCTGGTCCAGAGGTTTGCCGGCGGCCTTGACATTTACAGATACGAG
Source organism: Acidobacteriota bacterium (assembly GCA_040752675.1). Lineage (NCBI taxonomy): Bacteria > Pseudomonadati > Acidobacteriota > Acidobacteriota bacterium. The sequence goes on along the minus strand of JBFMGF010000010.1, from coordinate 37,586 downwards.
AGGATCAGGATATGGAAGGCTAGCCTGGAAATCTTCTCGGATTATGCTATTTTCGGTATCGCACCCGGAATGTTCAAGTATCATTCCCTCAATTATAATTTCCCTCAGCTATCGAGCCCCATACAATATGGGAGATATTTTTCGACTCCGCACAGCGATTACATCCTTGTTCTCATCGAGCTTGGGGTTATCGGCTTTATCATTCTCTTTCTTGCGCTACTCATGATTCTCTTCAGAGTCATCGGAAGAAAAGGTTTCAGGGACGAAGTGTTACAGGGATCGGAGGAAGATCCTTTTCTGAAGCCGCTCCTTCTCTCCATTTTTGTGGCACTTTTAGTGCAGGCGCTCTTTGATAATCTTACAAACAGACCGGCTCTCTATATGAGCCTTGCCATCCTTGCCGGCGTGGGCCTTCATGAAATACTGCGAAAGGATTCATTCAGGATTCCGATCTCATGTCCGGTAAAGAGAAGTTCTTTCATTCTGCTGTTTCTATTGCCGCTCTTCTTCATTTACTATCTGGCGGTACTTTCGCCGTTCATGGGTCATTTTTTCAGTCAAAGGGCTCTGCGGGAATCATCTGACAATTCGGTGAAAGCTCTTGAATATTTTGATCTGGCGCTTTTTTTCAATCCCATCCATCCCGACTATTACAATCAGAGGGGTCGTATCGAGCTGAGGAGACTGCAGAAAGATGGACTGTCGCAAGAGACGTTCATCGTGTGTGAAGAGGACTTTGCCAGAGCCATTTCGCTCAACAGGCTCAAAGCTTCCTATCTCGAAGATATGGCTCGTCTCCTAAGAGAGCTCAATGGACTGGGATCTGCTTCTGATCTGGCCCTCAGTCGTGCCGTTTCTTACTACAGGAAGGCGAAAGAGCTGTCGCCAAAGGATCCATTCATAAGCTATTCAATGGCATTGCTCTACAGGAGGATAAAGGATTTCGACAATGCGGAACGGGAGATCATGAACAGTCTGAAGATCGAACCGTACTTCTTTAAAAGTTCCGTTCTCCTTGCGTTGAATCATATCGACAAGGGGGAGGTCGAAAAGGCAAGGGCCGTCATAGAGACGATGGAACGGCGGTTCATGGAGCTTCAGGGCTTCAGGCCGCAAAATATTTATGAATTTCAGATCCTCGATTATGACAGGGAACTGTTCCTGAAGATCAAAGGGAGCCTCTTGAAATGAATGGAATATGAATATGGAAGACGCTGACATCAGATTAGGGAGAAATACAACTGCCATCCTCTCCTCGCAGCTCCTCATCAAGATCATAAGCTTCCTGTATATGGTTTTTCTGGCGAGGCATCTGGGGGAGAAAGGGCTTGGACAGTTGACCTTTGCTGCCGCCTTTGCCGAGCTCTTCAACATCTTCTCCGATTTCGGCCTCTCCACCGTCACCGTCAGAGAGGTCTCGCGAAACAGAGGGCTTTCAGATCAATTTCTCAAGAATGTTCTTTCCCTCAGGCTACTCATCTCCATGACCGTCTTTATAGTCATCGTCGCGGCGGCCAACCTGTCGGGATTCCAGAGAGAAGTCTTGATGGCCATTTACCTTTACGGGCTTGCCCAGGTTATCATCGCCTTCGGCTCAACCTATCAGAGTATCCTCAACGCTTTCGAGAGGATGTACTACGGGAGCATCATCTCAACGGCCAGCACTGCTCTCATCTCCATCACCGGGCTCATCCTCATTCAGTTCGGATTCGGCGTCGTCTGGTTTGCCTCACTCCATCTCGTATGGGCCATTCCAGCCGGATGGGCCTATTACCTCTGCGGAAGGAGAGAGGGGATCGTATTCCAGGTCGGCGTTGATTGGAAAATCTGGAAATATCTCATAACATCCGCAGTGCCAATCGGCTTCGGCGTTGCCATGTACGTCATTTACAATCGAGTTGATCTCATCATGCTGAAGTACATGAAGAACTATTACGATGTGGGTATATACAGCGTGGCATACAGGATGATGGGATATTTCCATTTCCTGATCTGGGCACTGATGGGAGCATCCGCTCCTGCTTTCTCGAAACATTTCGCGCGAGATCGTGCGGCACTGAAAGAGCTGGGAGAAAGGAGCGCAAGATATCTTATCTTTTTCGGAACCCCCGTAGCGGTCGGCAGCTCCCTCCTTGCAGAATCGATCATCCGATTCCTCTATGAGGGAAGATTCCAGGAGGCTGCCACCGTTTTCGCACTTCTTGCTCTGACGACGGCCATCGTTTTCTTCGGAGCCACATTCGGGACCATCCTGTTGAATGCTGACCTGAAGGGGAGCCGTTTTTATGCATGGACGGCGACCGGAGGCGTTATCTTCAACATATTACTGAACCTCTTTCTCATCCCGCGCTTCTCCTATCTGGGGGCCGCCGCAGCCACCATTGCCACTGATCTCATCACATCAATGATCGCATTCATTTATGTCGTGAAGAATATCTGCAGGATCGCGGTTGTGAAACCGATCGTCAAAGCGTTGATTTCCTGCAGCATTATGGCAATTCCTGTCCTTTTTCTCAGAGAGAAAAATATATGGCTTCCTGCTATCATTTTGGTTGGTATGATCGCTTATATCGCCGTTGCTGTCATTCTCAGATTCTTCACCCCGGAAGATGGAAAGCTCCTGAGGAGCGTCTTCCTGTCGGCAGGGCCTTCTGTCGGGAAAGAGGAATGAACGATACTTTGAATGATGAGTGAGCAATGCCAGGAGTGAGTGTCATAGTCCCCACATATAACTATGCCCGCTTCCTCGATCCCTGCCTCGAGAGCATCTTTGCGCAGACCTATGGAGATTTCGAAGTCATTGTGGTGGATGATGGATCTACGGACGACACGGTGGAAGTGCTGAGGAAATATGAAGACAGGATCCGTTACATCTATCAGGAGAATATGGGGCTCTCCGCGGCGAGAAATACCGGGATAAAGGTCTCGACCGGGAAGTATCTGGCTTTTCTCGATTCCGATGATATCTGGCTTCCCTTGAAACTCGAAGCCCAGCTGCGGGTCATCAGCGAGGACTCCGACGTAGGGATCGTCTTCTCAGACGCCAGAGCTTTCGACGGAAAGAATGTCCTGCGGGAATCCATTCTGAAAGAGGAAAGGATTTGCACAGGCCATTGCTTTCGAAGGCTCTTCATGGGGAATTTCCTCGTCATGCCGACGGTCATGATCCGAAAGAAGTGTCTCGATGAGGTAGGGCTCTTCGATGAGACCCTGACCGCCGTAGAAGACTACGACCTCTGGCTGCGCATCTCGGCTCATTACAAGATAGGCTATGTGGACATGATGCTTGCCATGTACAGGGTGCATCCCTCAAACATGAGCAGGGACTACTGCCGTCTCCTGGACAACGAGATCCGCGTAATCCGGAAGATCGTGGAACTTTTCCCCGAGAGGGCAAGGGATCTGGGAGGAAGAGTTCATCGCAGGTTCAATTCCCTATACACTCAGTACGGCCTGGAATTAGTTAGGAAAGGAGATGTTGGGCAGGCAATGAGAAGTTTCATGAATGCAATCATCGAGCAGCCCTGGAGGGTGAGACCATATTACTATTTCATGGCCGCCATGACGGGGAAGCGAGGCTTTGACGCGCTCCGGGAATTCAAGAGATCCTGGCTGCGCCTGAACCAGTGAGGTGGAGATTGCCTGAAGTTTCCGTCATCATACCTGCATACAATTCAGAGAGATACATCGAAGAAGCTCTTGAAAGTGCCCTTGCTCAGACCTTCCCCGGGATCGAGATAATCGTCGTGGATGATGGCTCTACTGATGGAACGGCTTCCATTCTTAAAAAATATGAGGGGAGGATCAGATATTTCTTCCAGGAGAACAGGGGGCTGGCGGCAGCCAGAAATTCCGGGATAAAGCTGGCATCGGGCTCATACCTGGCCTTTCTCGACGCCGATGACCTCTTTCTCCCGGAAAAGATTGCACTCCAGAAAAACTTCCTCGATGCCCATCCAGAAGCTGCCATGGTCTTTTCCGACTTTGAGTATTTCGGTGGAAGCCTCCTGCGGCATCCCATCCCGGACAGCTTTAAAAGAGGGGAAGGGGATCCGTTTATCGATCTCTTTCTCTTCAACTGCATTGCTATTCCGACGATTCTTACAAGGAAGGAGTCCTTCGATGAGATTGGCCTCTTTGATGAGGAGCTTATGGCCGTGGAAGACTACGATTTCTACCTGCGGCTGGCGAGGAAGAAAAGAATAGGCTTCATCGACCGGGTTCTTGCCAGGGTCAGGCTTCACCCGGAAAATATGAGCAGGGATGCCGAACTGATGTGCGAGTATGAACTAAGAGTGATGGACAAAGCGATCCAGCGCAATCCTGAGCTCAGGAAGGACCATTACTCTCTGATAAAGGAAAAGACCAGCATCATCTTCTTCGAATCGGGATACAAGCTATTCCTCGCTCATGAGATGGAGAAAGCGCGAGGTAAGTTCATCATGGCCATGAAGAATAACCCCCTTCGATTCAAACCATTCATCTACTTTTTCTCTTCCTTCATGAGTCCGGGAGCCATAAGGATGACTAGGAAGGTGAAAAGACTGTTTGCCGGGAGAGGATGGTGATTTCAATCATATCGTTTCTTGATTTCAGGTTACAGCGATGAAGATCGTTTTATACGCATGTCCGAAAGTCCATGGAGGTTTAATGAGGCATGTGGAGATGCTGGGCAGGGCTCTTTCAGAGAAACATGACGTGACCATTGTCCTGCCAGAGGCGTTGCAGAAAGGGATAGAGCCATCTCCTCTCGAAAAAAGAGATGCATCTGACAGAGAAGTTGAGGAAATAATATCGAGAAAAGAGAAGATCGAGCACTGCGTCGTCAAGGGAAAATTCGACTGGCTCCAATTTGTCAGACTCTATCGCTTCCTGAAGCGGAAAGGGCCTGACCTGTTTCATGTCCATCTCGCATCCCCTGGTGAATCGACGCTTACCTTCATTGCTGCTTTCATGGCGGGAGTCCCGGCCACGCTGGAAACGGAACATGCACCGTCCTATTTTCCTCTCGAAAGGTTTTACAGCCGGATTGTCAAGCGGTTCCTGACGAAGTTCATGGGCAGGGTAATAGCTTTAAGCGAGAATGGGCGCCGCCTGCTCATCCAGAGATATTCGATCCCTTCAGATAAAATAGCGGTTATCTATAATGGCATAGAAATCCCGGAAGAAGTGCGCCATGAAGGACAGCGAAGTATTAAGACAATATCTGGCATCAGTGAATTAGAAGGATCAGGCATCGATGAGGATTCCACGATAGTTACAACGGTGTCGGAGATCACTGAACGCAAGGGGATTCCCATACTCCTTCAGGCTGCCGAGGAGCTGGTCAGGGAAGAGAACAAGGTTCATTTCCTTATCATCGGCGAGGGAGTAATGAGACTTGATCTCTGGAAGAGATACAAGAATCTCATTGACTCGAGGAGGGTCCATTTTCTGGGATATAAGAAAGATATTTCCACCTATCTCTCCATCTCGGATATTTTTGTCTTACCTTCCTTTGGGGAGGAGTTTCCGCTCTCGGTTCTCGAGGCAATGGCCCATGGAGTACCGGTCATTGCCACCAGGGTCGGAGGAGTTCCAGAGATGATCCAGCATCTGGAAAACGGGTGGCTGGTGAAACCTGGCGATGCTGCAGAGCTTGCCGCGGCCATTCATGCTCTGATGAAGGATGGGAAGCTGGCGCTGACTCTATCGAAAAATGCCTATGATGCCATCAGGACAAGATTTTCCGCTGCCGAAATGGTACGGCAGACGGAAGCAGTTTACGCTTCCCTTATCGCTGGGAAGAAGAGATGAAAATGAAGATAGGGATTGACGTTCGGGTGCTTCAGTCGGAAAGTGGTTCAAGGGGGATCGGGGTATATACAAGGAATCTTATCCTGTCTCTCCTTCAGATCGATCGAGAGAACGAGTATATCTTCTTTGCCTTTTCACAGATCGGATTTAAGGATCTTCCCGACGAGATGAGGAGACGAGCCGTCCTCCTGAAGCGCCCGGCGAAGAACATCATCTTCTGGGATCAGCTACTCTGGTATCCCGCCTTGAAAAAGTGGGAGATTGATCTTTTCCACACTCCGTTCTATGCCGCGCCGGTCCTCGTCCCAAGCGGTGTCGCCGTTGTTCAGACCGTTCATGATCTGATACCGGTCATCTTCAAGCGGAGCACTTCTCGCAAGAACAGACTCGTCTTCAGGACGAATTTTTCCCTCTTGAGGTTCGTCGACCGGATCATCGCTGTCTCCAGCAACACAAAAGCCGACATCATCCGGATCTTGGGGATACCCGGTGAGAAGATCGAGGTTATCCATAACGGGGTCGATCATCTTCCAGTTGGGGAGCAACATAGAGCTGCAGGACAAATGGAGGTTTCCATGACGGGGGTGCCGTTCCCAGCCGGAAGGCCTGATGTTGCAAAGCCTTATCTCCTCTATGTCGGAGGATTGAACCCCCTGAAGAATGTTCCCGTTCTTCTCCAGGCTTTTGATAAAATATCGAGGAAGTATGCGAATCTGGGGCTCGTCATCGTCGGCGCCGATAGCGATAGGTTGGATTCTATTGTCAATCGCGATTTTCAGAAGCTAATACGTTCGGGCAGGATAGTTCTCAAAGGTTATCTGGAGAATGATGATCTGGTTGCTCATTACCGAAATGCCGAGCTTTTCATCTTTCCATCTCTCTACGAAGGTTTCGGAATCCCTCCGCTGGAGGCGATGAGATGCGGGCTTCCGGTCATAGCTTCAAGCAGGGCGTCTATCCCTGAAATCCTCGGAGATGCGGCGGCTTACGTGAATCCAGAAAAGCCTGATGAACTGGTGGCAAAGATCGAAACACTCTTGCAGGACGAGGGCTTGAGGATAGGAATGAGAGAAGCCGGCTTGAAGAGAGCCGCTCAGTTTTCCTGGAGGGAGGCCGCCCAGAAAACGCTCGCTCTTTACAGGATGATCCATGAAAAAAAGGCATGAAGGTTAATCCATCGTGAGGTTCTACGGAGATTATAAAAATCATAGCAGGAAGGCCAGGATCATAGCCTGGCTGATGGACCTGATCCTGGCTCCTGTCTATCGGATCCTCAGCCAGCACTTTCTGACAGGTGCTTTCGCGGATAGAAAGTCCGATGCTCATGAAAAGATAGAAAAGATCCTTCTGGTCAGGCTGGATCATATCGGTGATCTTTTAATGGCGACTCCTGCCATTGCCGCTCTCCGAAAGAAGTTTCCGGAGGCGCGCATTGATCTTCTGGGAGGGGAAAGTGCGAAGGCCATTTTCAAGGGAAATCCTTACATCGATCATGTCTATACGTTCGATGCCACCTGGTATGACCCCAGAAGGGGAGGGGAGATCTGGCCCGTTGACGTGGCCGGAACTGTTCTCAGGCTGAGAAGGATCGGGTACGATGTTGCAGTGGACTTAAGGGGAGACTTTCGCGTCATCTTCCTCTTCCTCTGGCTCGCAGGGGCAAGAAGGAGAATCGGCTTCAGGGATCTCGGGCTCGGCTTTCTCCTGACCGATTCCACCGGATATGATCTCGAAAAACCTTACATGGATATCAACTTCGATGCACTCTCGCTTCTCGGGATCGACCGGTCGGATAGAAGAACCAGGTTCTATGTTCCCGCCGAAGATGAAGCGTTCGTCGACTCACTTCTCGCCGCAAACGGCATTAAATGGGAAGACCATCTAATTGGGATCAATCCAACGACAAACAGGGTAGAACAGAGATGGCATGAAAGTAAGTTTGCGGAGCTTTGCGATCGCCTGATTGAAACCTTTGGCGTTAAGGTCATCTTCGTCGCTGCCGGTTCAGATTCCGCAGTCGTGGAACTCGTGCGGAAAGAGATGAAACGTAGATCAATCGATCTCTCCGGGAAAATCGATCTCAACCAGCTCGGAGCCCTGTTGAAGAAGTGCATCCTTTATATCGCAAACGATTCTGGTCCGATGCATCTATCCATTTCTCTGGGAACGCCGACCATTGGAATCTTCGGGACGACGAGCGTGAAAAGGTCGTGGCCTTATGGTTCTGAATCTCCTTTCTTCAAGGCAATATCGGCCGAAGTCGATTGTCCTCGCCCATGCTACCGGAATGACTGCGAGGATAGGAAATGCTTCGACCTCATCACTGTTGATCAGGTCTATCAATCAGCCTGCGGAATGCTGAAGAGAATGGCGGAGAAATGGTAGAGAGCAGGAAATTGGATCTCGTATCTGTAATCGTCATCACCTGGAACAGTGAGAAGTTTATCGAAGAGTGTCTTTCTTCCGTTTTCAAACAGAGCTACCCGCAGATCGAGGTCATAGTTACGGATAACGGCTCAGGCGATTCAACCACTCAGATCATCAGGAGCAGATTTCAATCGGTCATCTTGATAGAAAACAAACAGAATCTTGGATACTGCAAGGCGAACAACATCGCTCTGAAAAGTGCGAAGGGAACTTATCTCCTGTTTCTGAATAGCGATGTGATCCTCGAAAACGATTACATTGAGAAGTGCATAGATGGGTTCAAAACGGATAGCAAAATAGGCATGATCACCGGGAAGATCCTGAGGTTTGACCGGATCACCATCGATTCGACAGGGCAGTTCCTTACAAGGAGCAGGAAGACTAAAGAACGGGGATACGGAAGCCGTGATGACGGGCGCTTCGACATTGAAGGAAGAGTATTTTCCGTTTGCGGGGCGTCTGCATTTTATAGGAGAAGGATGATAGAAGATATTTCTTACGCTGATGGAGAGCTTTTCGATGAGGATTTCTTCTCTTTCCATGAGGATATTGACGTGGGATGGAGGGGCAACCTTCATGGCTGGAATGGGTATTACATTCCAGATGCCATTGCTTACCATTATCGTGGTGGAACGGCAGGTAGCTTATTCTGGCGCAGATATTTTCAGATTGCCGCGAGGCCTTCTGAGATAAAATATCATATCGTGAAGAACCGCTATCTGAGCATATTGAAGAACGACTCCCTGGGCTCTTACCTGAGAGATCTGCCCTTCATACTTTCGAGAGATCTCATCGTCTTTACCTATCTCTTGTTTTCATCGCCGGGAGTCCTTGCCCTCTTATTCAAGAACAGGAAGCTCTTTCGCAAAGCCATGGAGAAGAGATCGTCTATGGTCAAAGGGAGATTGGCCGCATGAAAGATTTATGTCTTCCTGAAGCAGGAAGTCTATGATGCAATATCTTCTCTACGTTGCAACTTTCTTTCTGGCGCTCCTCTTCTCGCTTTATCTGACCCCGGTCTTCAGGAAGGCGGCCATTAAATTCAACATCGTGGATAGACCGGATGGCAGGCTCAAGAATCATGCCGAGCCAACCCCCTATCTCGGAGGATTGAGCATCTATGTCTCGTTCCTCCTTGCTCTCTCGCTTACATTCGATTTCAGCAAAGAGGTTCTCGGGACGCTCCTGGCGGGCTCCATCATCCTTATCCTTGGACTCATCGACGACTTCGGCGTACTCGGTCCATGGGCGAAGCTCGCTGGCCAGTCTCTGGCAGCAGTCGTCCTCATCAAATCATCGATCTTCATCAAGCTAACGTTCATTCCATTCTGGCTTGCCATCCCGCTAACCTTCTTATGGCTCATTGCCATCACCAATGCCTTCAACCTGGTGGACATCATGGATGGGCTCTCTGCCGGTATTGCCTTCATCTCGACAGTCTTTCTCTTTGCCGTGGCCTGGATGAACGAGAGGGTCATGATCGCCATGCTCCTCTCGGCGCTGGCGGGAAGTATTCTCGGTTTCCTTAAATACAATTTTCATCCGGCGAGGATCTACATGGGGGATGCAGGAAGCCTCTTCATCGGCCTCACAATAGGCTCGCTTGCCATGATCAACTCTTACACAATCAACAACCGTGTGGCTTCCATCGTTCCTATAATCATTCTCGGTGTTCCGATTTTTGACATGCTCTTCGTAATGTACGTCAGGTGGAGAAGGGGGCTCCCGATCATGACCGGCAGCCCCGACCATTTTGCGCTGCGCCTTAGAAAGTGGAGGCTTTCGACCCGAGGAACCGTCGTTCTCAGTTACCTGATTGCCGCTTTCTTCGGGCTCATGGGAATATTGATTGTCTTGTCCGGCTATTTCTGGGCTTATGTTTTCCTTGGTATCATCCTTCTATCAGCACTGGTCTCTGCCATATGGCTCAAGAAGATCGATATGAGTCTTTGAATGGAAAGTTATTCTTAAGCAGGTTATATGATCCTTATAATTGGCGCCGGTCTGGCAGGGTTAAGCGCCGCCTATCATATCAAAGACGGAGATTACATCATCGTGGAGAAAGAATCTGAAGCAGGCGGCCTCTGTCGGAGCATGAAGGTGGGAGGCTTCACATTCGATTATGCCGGCCATCTCCTTCATATCAATGACCCTTATTTCTCTTCATTCATTACGGAGGTGTTTCCCGGCGTATTTACAGGGCATGAGAGAAGATCGTTCATATATTCGAAAGGAGTTTACACACCATATCCCTTCCAGATAAATACATTTGGTCTTCCGAGGGATGCAGTCTTTGAATGCCTGTACGGCTTCGTTAAAGCCAGAATCTGTGAGAGGAATGGATTTTCCAGTATGACCACGGGAGAGAGATATAAGAAGAATAAAGGAAGAAATGCAGAGAAAAATGTGAAAGAGATAAAGAAGGCAAGAAAAGCAAGGGAAGCAAAAGAGGCGAAAGAAGAGACAGAAGCAGAGCGAGAAGAAGAGCTATCCTTTAAAAGATGGATATTGAAAAAATTCGGTGTTGGGTTCGCAAACCATTTTCTCTTCCCCTTCAATGAAAAGATGTACTGCCGGAACCTTGAGGAACTCTCCTCGGAATGGACTAATTGGTCCATTCCAGTTCCGTCTCTTCAGGATGTCATGGCAGGAGCCATTGGCATCAAGAAGACGAGTGTTGGATACAATAAGACTTTTCTCTATCCGGTATCTGGGGGGATAGAGGTCCTGGCCAATCGATTGGCTTCAAAATGCAGGAACCTTCTGCTCGACTCGGAGATTGATTCCATAGATCTTCTAAAGAAAGAGGCTCATCTCAGAAACGGTGGTTTCATAAGATATGGTACCTTGATCTCGACGATCCCTCTGGACGGATTGCTGTCAATCTCCAGAAACATTCCTGAAGAGATCGCCGGATTTGGGAAGCATCTCAAGTATGTAAAAGTTATGAACATAAACATAGGCTTTGAAGGAAAGTTGAAGAACGATTTTCACTGGATCTATTTTCCTGAATGCAATCTGCCGTTTTATAGGGTGGGATTTCCTACTAATTTCTCGAAAGGAGTGGCACCGGAAGGTTACTCGAGTCTCTATGCAGAAGTCTCATTGAGAGGCGAAGAAACGCCGGATATGGAAAGCATGACAGAAGAGCTTCTTGAAGCTCTCATCAGATTGAAGATTATTGAAAATGAAAAAAAGATCGTGGTGCGGGATGTCAATATGCTGGACCCTGCCTATGTTGTATTCGATTTCTTCAGAAAGAATAACATAGAGAAGATCGCAACAGCTCTGGAGAAGATGGATGTAATAACGGCAGGCCGTTTTGGAGGATGGGACTATCTTCCCATGGAAGGAGCTTTCCTTGCAGGCCAACGTGCAGCCAGCGTCGTGCTAAAATCCCGATGAAAACAAAATGATCGAAGCGATCCGATGCGATACATATTATGAGAATTAGAATCTGCCATATCATAACGAAACTCGAGCTGGGCGGAGCACAGCAGAACACCCTTTATACTGTCTCACATCTTGATAAAAGGAGATTCGATCCTGTCTTGATCTGCGGAACAGGAGGAATTCTGGATGAGGAAGCCAGGAAGCTGGAAGGTGTACGAGTCTATTTTCTTCCTTCCCTTGTACGCAGCGTGAATCCTATCAAAGACCCGAAGGTGCTGTTAGAGATACAAGCCATTCTGAAGAGGGAAGCTCCGGACATCGTTCACACACACAGCAGCAAGGCGGGGATTCTCGGGAGATGGGGGGCCTTCCTTGCAGATGTACCGGTCATCATCCATAGTATCCATGGGTTCGGATTCCACAATGAGCAGAGCTTCTTGAAGAGAAACCTTTTCATCGTCTTAGAGAGAATGACCTCGAAGATTACGACTAAGTTCATCGCCGTTTCGAGCGACAACATTAAGACCGGAAAACTTCTTGGGATTCTATCAGATGGGCAAACCGTATTGATCAGGAGTGGAATCAAGCTTGCTGATTTCTGTCATTCTAATTCTGATGATGGGATGAGGCTCAGGCAGCGGTCAGGGATCCCGTCTGAAGCACCCCTCGTGGGAATGGCCAGCTGCTTCAAGCCCCAGAAATCCCCTGTCGATTTCGTGAATATCGCTGCGCAGTTGATAAAGCAGGTGAAGGATGCTTACTTCCTGATGGCCGGTGATGGTGAGCTAAGGTTCGAGATAGAAGAAGAGATCAAGAAAAATTCATTGGAAGGAAGAATCCTTTTGCTAGGGTGGAACCGCGATATGCCGTCTTTCATGAGGGCCATTGACGTCCTGGTTCTGACGTCTTTATGGGAGGGCCTCCCGAGAGTCATCCCGGAGGCCTTTGCATCGGGGAAACCAGTCGTGGCGACGGCCGTTGATGGTGCAAAGGATGTCATCCAGGATGGGAAGAACGGCTTCCTCTTGGCTCCGCATGATATAAATGGCTTTGCATCCCGCATCGCCATGCTGCTGAAAAATAAGGATCTTTCCAGGAGGTTTGCAAAAGAGGGAAAGAAGATGCTCGATGATTTCGACATCGATATGATGGTCAGAAAGCAAGAGGATCTTTATCTTTCTCTCACTTCACGCGCCGCATGATCTCAATTCCTTTCGATCCGGTATCTCCTCATCAGGATTTGGAGCTCTTGCCCCTTCGCGCCAAGGCTTGTTCAGCGACACATCTATACCGCTCGGCTTGGTCGCGCATGCACGCACTCCCTATTCATTGCGTGTGCGAAGTGTAGTTCAGGGGCTAAGCGTTCCATAAAACTAAGGAGACTCATCATGAGTTGTTAATTGTCTATCGATTGTCAGATATGTATAATTGCCAATGGAAGTTTGAAGCTGTTTAGAATGGTGGATAAGCAAGGGATGAACGAACGGGCGATAGAGATTAAAAATCTTTACAAGTCCTTCAAGTTCCATCTTTCTCTTAGAACCTTTCGGATCATCAAGGATCTTTCGCTTGAAGCGGATCGAGGGGAAATATACGGCTTCATCGGACCGAACGGAGCAGGAAAGACCACAACGATCAAGCTCATCATGGGACTGATCTTCCCCGACCGGGGGAACATCAGGATCTTAGGGCAGAGCCCTTACGATAGAAAGACTCGAGCGAGGATAGGCTTCCTTCCTGAGAATCCTTGTTTCTACGAATACCTGACCGGCCGTGAATTCCTTGATTTTTACGGGCGACTCCTCGGGATACCGTCCGCGGAGAGAAAGGGGAGATCGGAGGAGTTGATCGCACTCGTTGGATTAAGCGGGAAGGAAGATCTGCAGCTAAGAAAATATTCAAGGGGAATGATCCAGAGGCTCGGATTTGCTCAGGTCCTCCTCAACGATCCGGAGCTTCTCATCCTCGATGAGCCTATGTCCTCTCTCGATCCGATCGGGAGGCGCGAACTGCGCGACATCATCATAGATCTCAGGAGAAAAGGGAAGACTATCTTCTTCTCATCCCACATCCTTCAGGATGCCGAGATGATCTGTGACCGCGTCGGGATCATAAAAGATGGCGAGATCAGGCTTCAGGGAAAACTGAGTGAACTTCTGTCGGCGAAGATCAAATTCTGGGATGTCGCATGCTCTAATTTCGATCCTGAAAGCGCTCCAATCAAGAAACATATCCTCTCAAGCAAGGATGGGGAACGCCTCGTAAGGATCTATTCCGAAATGGAGCTGAACCTCTTTATCGAAGAGCTCGGGAAGAGTGGAGGTCATGTAATATCCATCCTTCCGCAGAGAGAAACCCTTGAAGATCTCTTCATGCGCAAGGTCGGCGAGAAGGCCTGAAGGGCAAGGAAAATCAGATGGTGGAGCGAAGCAATTGCCAGCCCTGGAAATATCTGAAAGCCGAATGACAGGGTCTTTAGCAGGGCAAAGATCTGACATCCGGATGGAGGAGTTGTCAGTCGGAGGATAGAGTTGAGAAAGGTTTATGCCATTGCGATCAACACGTTCCGCGAAGCAGTGCGTGATCGCATCCTCTATCTGCTCCTCATCTTTGCGATCCTCATAATGTCGACCGCGCGTGTCGTCTCGCTCCTCACCATTGGAAGCGAAGAGAAAATAGTCAAGGATGTTGGGCTTGCTGCCATCAACATATTCAGCGTCCTGATCGGCATCTTCGTGGGAGTTGGACTCGTCTTCAAGGAGATAGAAAAGAAGACCATCTACACCATCGTCACGAAGCCGATCGAGAGATACCAGTTTATCGTCGGCAAATATTTCGGTCTCACCATGACCGTCTTCATCAATCTCGTTATCATGGCTGTTATTTTCTATATGGTGCTTGCCATCCAGAGTTACTTCGACCCTGATCTCGGTAAGGCCATCTTGCTGACCTTCGTCGAGATCCTTGTGGTAACGGCGATCGCCATCCTTTTTTCGAGCTTCTCGACTCCTATTCTGAGTTCCGTCTTCACCATTTCCCTATACGTAATAGGGCATCTCTCCTGGAGCTTTCTCCTTCTCAAGAACTACGTCGATGTAGCCTGGGGGAAACGGCTGTGCGACTTCTTCTACTACGTCGTGCCAAATCTTGAATACTTCAACATCAGGAGCGAAGTCGTCCATGGAATACCCCTGAACGGCTGGTACATCCTATCCGCTTCAGCCTATGGCGTCGGATGGAGCCTGCTACTGATAACCCTTGCCTCGATCATCTTTCAGAGGAGAAATTTCAATTGACTTCGCGCGGGGATCTGGTATCTCTGAAAAGTTTCTCATTTGACAAAAAGAACGCAATATCTTAGACAGAGAATTTATGAAGAAAACAGTTGCAGCGGTCATTCTTGCCTTTGGCCTCGTTCTTGCGGCTTCGTCCGAATACCGGATGGAGAGGTCGCTTGAGAAGTTCCCCTTCTCATATCATCTTCTCTACCTCCCATCGGGAAAATATCTACGGATAACATCCATGGGGTTCTCATGCCTGATGGCCGATTTCATATATCTATGGTCCATCCAGTTTTACAGCAACTACGAGATCAAGGATCGATACCGATATCTGGAGCATATCTACTCGAAGATCATCCCCGATCTCGATCCGCACTATCTTGATCCCTTCCTCATCGGAGCCTTGATAATGGCTGCCGAGACGAGAGACACGGAGATGGCTCTAAGACTCCTCGATCAGGGGATAGCGCTTAACCCTGACAGATGGATCCTTGCCTATGATGCGGGGATGTACTGCTTTCAGATGAAAGATTTCTCACGGGCAGCCTATTACTTCGAGAAAGCCATGAAGGCTCCTGACGTTCACCCTTCCATCAAGAGGATGTATGCGGGAATGTTCGAGAGAATGGGGAACAGAGAGACTGCGTATGGCTACTGGCTCGAGATTTACAGGACCTCTCATGAGGACGAATACGCGAGAAACATCGCCTGGATGCATGTTCATGATCTGAAAATCGAGATCGATCTCGCGAAGATTAACGAGGCGATCGGGCAGTTTCAATCCAAACATGGGAGAAGACCCGCGCGGCTTGGCGACCTGGTTACGGCGGGGTTTCTTCCTGAGATCCCGCTGGATCCGAATGGGAAAGAATATATCTATGACAGAAAAGAAGGAATTGCAAGGCCGGCGACACAGCTCATCCTGAAGCGATGAATCGTATTAGGATCGAATATCTGGACCATTTGATGGAAGAATAGATGATCGAAAAATGCGATATGTTTTGAATATATGAATTATCCTGATTGGTTCATAATCATATTTCTCATCGCCTTCGGCGCAACGCTTGGAAGTTTCATGAACGTCTGCATCTACCGGATCCCGAAGCATCTTTCCATCGTGAAGCCCCGTTCCTTCTGTCCAGCCTGCGGAAGCCTGATCCCCTGGTATCAGAACATCCCGGTATTGAGCTACTTTCTGCTCCTCGGCAACTGCGCCAGTTGTGGTGCCAGAATATCCCCCGTCTATCCTTTCGTTGAAATCGTCGCCGCAGTAGCGACGGTCTCCCTCTATCTGGAGTTCGGGCTGGCCATCGAATTCATCGCCTACCTCCCCTTTACCCTGGCTCTCATCGTCCTCTTCTTTATCGATTACAGAGAAAAGCTCCTTCCAGATGAAATTACCATTTCGGGGATTATATTAGGTATAGGACTTTCGCCCCTCCTGAAGCACCTGGGTATCCTGAATTCCATCCTGGGTGCAGCAACAGGTTTTGTTGGTTTCTATCTGATCGCATTTATTTATGAGAGACTGACGGGGAAAGAAGGGATGGGTGGAGGAGACATCAAGATGATCACAATGGTCGGCGCTTTTCTCGGGTTGAAGGGAGTCCTTGCCACCATCTTCATCGCCAGCCTGACAGGCGCCATCGTCGGACTTCTGCTCATCATCTTCTTCCGGAAGAGTTTCAAACATGCTCTTCCGTTTGGATGCTTCATATCCATCGGCTCACTCATCTTCCTCTTCGCAGGTGAGAGACTTTTGAACTGCTACCTCTCTCTGATAGGTCTGGCTTAAGCGATATGCCCCGATTGAGTCTTAGAAGATACGAAAATCAGATAAGGATCTTCTTCATCCTCCTCGTCTTTACTCTTCTCATCATCAATATTATGAACTTCTATCTCCTCTCTTCATCCAGGAACATCCTCATCAATTCGGTTATCGAGAAAGGGAAAGCGATCAGCGCATCGGCTTTCAGGAGCCTTGTCGAAAGCGGTGCCACGCAGATCCTCACCAGTCCTGGCAAGCTTGAGTCTCCTGTATATTCCTCCTATTTGAGGCGGTGGGTCTCGAAAAGCGGACTGCTCTCAGGTAGCATCCTGAACTCGGATGGCGAGATCATCGTAAGCTCGGAGAACTTCATGCCGATGGAGGATGATCCAGATTTTCTAAAGCTCGGAGAAGTCCCTGCGAAATCCCTCAGACTGGGGATGGAGGTGCACCTGGCACCGGAAGCAGGGAGGGTCGTTTATTTATCGCCAGTTCTCTCACCTGAACGAAAAATCCTCGGGTTCCTCAAATCTGCCTATTACGATGCCGACCTTCAAAGCCAGGAGAAGCATTACAGAGTGCTCATCATCTCGCAGGCTGCCGTGATCATCATTTTGCTGGTACTCGGTATTCTCTTCGGGAGCTGGGTGGCGAAACCATTTCGCGCCCTTGAGGAAGCAGCCTCCAGGATACCGGAGACCATAAAGAAAGAATGGGGATGGGCGGATGAGCCAATTCTCGTGGAGGAGTCTTTCAAGAAGGTTCTCGAGAAGATCATGGAACAGGAGGAAACTCTTCACAGGCTTCACGGGAGTGTGGAGACCCTTGACGTCAGCGTGGAGGCCTTTGTTGAGAAAGTGGGACGGGAAATGGTGAGTGGCGTCATATATCTGGGTAGCGATGGCCGGATCATCACCATGAATCCAGAGGCTGAAAAGATCCTCGATGACAGCCTTGAAAGATTGAAGGGAAAACTTTTGCTCTCGGCAACCGCTCATATAGATGGATTATCCGATCTCATTGAGCAATCGATTGGAGAGGGAAAAAAGTTCTCAAGAGAAGTGCTGAAGTCAATGAGCCGAGACTGGAAAAGAGGGCATATTGGAGCCGCCGTGACTCCAGTCAAGGGGGAGGCCGGCAAGATTATTGGAGCCCTCTGCATACTGACTGACCTCACGGAGATCCAGAATCTCCAGGAAAGGGGGAGAGTGAGGGAGAATCTGGCTGCAGCAGGAGTGGTCTCTGCGGGGATCGCCCACGAGTTCAGGAATTCTCTCGGCGCCATCCTAGCTAATGCAAAGCTCATCATCAAGGGGAGGAGCATCGAAGAATCCGTTGAAAGCGCGAAGGCGATACTGAAGGAGGTTGAATCGTCTAAGCGGATCGTCGATGATTTTCTCTCCTATGCAAAACCGGCCAAGCTTAATCTTTCCAGGGTGGATCTGAAAAAGCTCCTGATGGATCTCAAGGATGATCTGAAGAACAATGAGCAATTTAAACCTCTTCAGATCGAGCTGCATGCTGATCCCTTGGAGATCTCGGCAGATGAAGCGCTGTTGAAGCAGGCTTTTCTCAACATCATCAGAAATTCTGCGGAGGCTTACGGTCCCTCTGGCGGAAGAGTAGAAATCGCTCTTGAAAGATCGGAGGATAAGAAGGGAAAGGTCATTTTCTATGATTATGCGGGTGGAGTCCCGGATGACCAGATTGACAGGATCTTCATTCCTTTTTTCTCTACAAAGGAGTCCGGCACAGGACTCGGTCTGGCAATAGCTCAGAAGATCATAGTGAGCCACGACGGGATTATCGAAGTAGAGAATCGGAAAGGGATCGGTCTTATCTTTAAAATAACTTTCCCATTTCTTGAGCTGAGAGCCTCCTGAAAGGGATCTTTATAGAGGAAAGTCTATGAAGAGGATCCTTCGAAGGCAAAACGGGAGAGAATCAGATACTTTTTGTAACGGAGCTTGCTGAAAAATTTGTCATAATCATGTCACTGACAATATGCAAACGCGACTACTTTTACAAGTTGTTATAAATAAATAAGATAATTAGGTTGCAATATATAATGTCCATGGCATAAATGATGCTTGATTAGGCCATGTTTTGAGAGGGGAAAAAATGGCAAGATTAAAGGATTCAAAAGGCGTTACCCTGACGGAGATGCTGGCAGTCCTCGCGATTCTCGGTATCATCGTTCTCGTCGGCTTCCCAGCCATGGGAGAGTGGATAAAGCGGGCCAGAATTAGGTCCGCCGCCGATCAGTTGACTGTTGATCTAAGAGCGGCAAGATACATAGCGGTCACGAACAGGACCACGAGAGATTTCAACATTCAGATCGACCCGCTCAATTACTACACGTACGATGATGCCAATGGAACGCAGGTGAAGATTGAGATGCCGGTTGGCGTCAGGCTGGTTTCCACGACCTCCAACCCGATCGTTTTCACATCTAACGGCGGAGTTTCAGGAGGGGAAAAGACCGTCGTCCTCGAGAACAGGATCGCCGGCGACCTGATCAACAGATACACTGTCACCGTTAATGCCATAGGCAAGATTACCGTGCAGCTTGAACAGATCACATCCTGATGGAGGGCACGATGAAACTATTAAGCGACCACAGAGGTTTCAATCTTATTGAGGTCATGATCGCTCTAGCCCTTCTGGCGGGAGTTCTGGTTTCCATCGCAGGACTCTTCACTTACGGGGCAAGGTTTGTCAAGAGCGGTCGCGAGATGACCGAAGCTCTCTCCATCGCGCAGGACATCCTCGAAGAGCTCGACAATCTCAGCTACCATCAACTCTATACTGAATTTGGCTGTTCCGAATCTGCAACATCCTGCATTGCCGATACGGAGACCAACAGCTATGCGCAGCACTGGCAAGCAGGAATAGAGTCAAAACTCAACGATGGAATGGCAACGATCACGCTCGAGCCCATCGGTGGGACGGCTTCACCGCCCACTTTCTCATCGGCGCGAGGAATAAGAATAACCGTTCTCGTGGAATGGAACGAGAACCTGCGGCATCGAGAACTGGAACTGGCCACCATGAGATTTTAACTTTGAGGAGTGATTTTCCATGAAAAAGATACTGAGCAGATTAAGAATGGTGATAAGGGGTGAAAAGGGATTGACCCTCACAGAGATCCTTGTCGCCACTACCATCTTCGTCATAGCAGCAGCCGTAGCCTTTGTGATCTACAATCTCTCTCGCGAATCCTTCAAGAAGGGAGAAATGGCGGCGGATCAGCAACAGAGCACAAGGGTTGCTTTTGATGAACTCTGTACGGACCTCCGTCTTGCAGGATACAACACGAATCCCATGGGGAGCCCGGTCCTCCCCGATGAACAGATCGAAGGAGCCTGGGACACCACCATCACTGTCAGGGGAGATTACGATCATGAGGATCCCTCGTTGAATAGTACCCCCGAGAGCTCCCTGGCCGTGACCTTCAGCACCATCACCACGGGGAACGATGAGATCGTCACGTATGCTCTTGGCAAGGAAGGCTGGACGGGAGGGAGTTCCATTAAAATCTACGCCGATGTAGCCGATTCGACACGGGATGGAACGGTCGAGGAAGTCACAATCGATCATGTGGCCCTGATGCAGGATGCCCCCCCATACGTCTTATACAAGATCACTCTTAATAACGATTATGCTACATATGGAACATCCTCCTTCATAGTCAGGCAGCCCGTTGCAGACAATATCAAATCAATGACATTCAAATACTATGACCAGAATGGTGCTCTAATGACGGCACCTGGAGGATCGGAATCGGCAAAGGATACACGGTCCACTATAAGAAGGATTGAGGTGGATCTCGTCGGCATGACCCAGCATCCTGATCCAAAGTGGGTGGACCCAGCCGATTCTGATCCGAAGACCAGACAGTACAGAAAATTCAACCTGACCTCAGACATCATTCCAAGAAATCTCGGCATGAAAGGGATTCCCGACATCGATCTAACCGCTCCGAGCACACCAACCGGAGTCGCTCTCTGTCAGGGTCACTGCGAAGGGATGATCGTGAAGTGGAACGCCAACGATCCCAACGAGATCGTCGATCATTACATGGTGAAATTCGGGACTTCCCCTGGCTCCATGGATGATGTTCGGGAAACGAGAAATACCTATATCTTCATATCCAATCTCATGACAGGCACGCTCTACTACTTTGCCGTCGCGGCGGTGGATGCTTCTGGCAACAGGAGCCAGTACAGTTCGGCAATCTCCGCAGTTGTAAAAGACGACGTCAGTCCAACTAGGACTGTTCCGGCGGCGGTAGATTCTGGCTCTGCCACCATCACCGGGCATGATCCATCCGAAGGCCTTGTAGGGAGGATCCAGCTCAGCTGGAATGCTGTCTCGCAGAATGCCGACCCCCTTGCCTGTGATCCAGGCTCCCCGACTATAAGAGATCTCAAAGGCTACAGGATATACAGAAGCACTTCCTCCTCTTACACTCCCGGACCATCCTACCTGCTGGCCGATGAAAATACCGTCCTGGCTTCAGCCAGCCCGCAATATACTGATTGGAACGTTGTCAATTGCCGTAACTATTATTACAACATCACGGCGGTGGATAAGTGTGGGAATGAAAGTGCACCGTGGGCTGCTGCCATTCAGGGAAAAGCATCGTCCGCCATCCAACCGGCGAAACCGACCAACGTGAATGCTAACAGGATAGGTCCCGATCGCATCAGGATCACCTGGACTCCCGTCACTCAGGATACCGCCACTCCTCCAAACACGATCTTCATCGACAATTACAAAATCTGGAAGGCCAGGATACCGACGGGAAGCAACCCATGGATGGCGGAATATACTTATATCGGAAATTCGAGTACCTCTGAATATATCGATACAGGGGCCGAAGGGCAGTCTGAAGACTGGGAGATATATTACAGGGTCAGCGCTCTTGACGATTGTCCCAATGAGAGCGACCTGTCAGACCCCGCTCTATCGTCATGTCCGTTTGATGGAGAGATCAGCATCGATCCTCCGGATGGAAGCGAGATGGCCACGGGGACTTATACCATCACCGTCTCCGTATCCGGAACCGACACCTATACCTCCTGCAATCTTCAGATCGTCGACCAGAACAATCAAACGGTTTACAATGAGGATAGACCGGGTTCTCCGCCATACACCTTCTCCTGGACGGTTACTATTCCAGGCAATTATTATGTGACGGCCACTGTGGAAAATTCCAGCGGCTGCATAAAGACAAAGACGGTAACCTACAATGTCGTTCCGACCGTTCCCTGTGAGATCACGGCAAGCGATCCTGTCTACAACCCGACTAAGGGGGCGAGCAAATACAACAGCATTTGGTGGAAGATCGCCAATTCAAGTGGAAAGGACCTTGAGATATTCAAACTCGTGGTCAGGCTGGCTGAGGATAGAACGCAGAAGGGAAAGAAGCTTCAGAAGATATACTATCCATGGGTGGAAGGCCTATCTTTCGATCAGCAGCCCAACGTAGTTTATAGTTCAAGCGGTGACACCTTGCCAGCCAGCGTATCATTCAACAACGACCCGAGGCCTCCTCTCCCACTCGGTGCCGAGTACACGGCTCTGAATCCTCAGAAGATGGGGCTCCTCTTCGATAAGCCTCTCATCGTTGGACAGTTGAAAGACATCGTGGAAGTCGTCTATACGTTCCGATATCATGGTGAACCTTCCCAAGGAGAATGTGATTTGAGGATCGAACCAATACCTGAATAAGAATAGCTCAATGTCATTTTATTTACAGAAAATCAATCATGGAGTTTGACCAATGAAAGAAAGATTGATGAAAATGGTGAAAGGTCAGAAAGGCTCTGCTCTTGTTATATCGCTTCTGGTCATGGTCATCATGACGCTGCTTGGAATCTCTTTCCTCTTGATGGCGGACACTGAAAATAAGATCTCGGTCAACGAGAGGAACTATTCCATCACGCATTACGTTGCCGAGGCTGGTGTCAAGCTTGTCAAGAACTGGTTCGACAGGCCAGATTCTCCATACAGCTACCTCGTTCCTGCATCATCCCAGGTCGATCGGAGTCTCAGGATGATAGACCATGACAACAACCCTTCGACGGCAAGAGTTCTTGCCGATGGCACGTCAGGGAAGCCCTATTACAAGCAAACCACGAATGATATCTTCGACAAGCCTTATCGCGGCATTCTCGAGGATGCGCTTTCAGGGACGGAAGACGGACCCGACATGAGGATATCCGAATCAAGCTCCAGCTCCAGCGTCAGGGCATTTCTCCAGAGCGTAAATGACGTCATCCTTCCGGATTTTCCAAAGTCCCATTACAGAGCAAGGATCACCCAGATCGACATCTATGAACCGCCCATCATCACGATCGGGGCGAACAGGATCAGATACGGTATGGGAACTGTCAGAGTAACAGCATCCCTTTTCGAGAATGCCGGTACATCCAACGAGAGAAAGATCGCCGAGAGGGTAGTGAAGGCCGTTCTCAATGAGACGCCGTATCCCGGCCCGTGGGGCCCTCTGCATTCCTGCAGAAACCTGTCCTGGACCGGGGATTTCTCCGTATTCTGGGGTGTCGCAACGGCAGTCAACAATGCCGATTTCATCTCCGGCGGTTCCATCGACGTCAAGCATAACAGCGCATTTCCATGGGAAGATCTGCTGACCCACATAACAGGTTCTGATTTAAATGCGTGGATCAACTCCTCGGACGATTCGATCGAGGATCCCTGGTACAAGGCAGAGGTAGGGGGACAGATCATCGGGGCTCCCAATACAAACCAGCAGCCCTGGCCGTTTGATCCGGCTGCAGTGGCGACCGATATCGATAAGGAGCACAGCAATCTCTTCCAGTATGTAGATAAGGACCTATGTCCGAACTTCGATTACGACATGTGGAAGAATATAGCCCTGAGCGGCGGAAGAAATATCCATTATTATTCCTATGATCCGGCTACCCAGCTTTTCAAAGAAGACGGCGGCGGCACTCCCAATTCCATCGAGTACTTCACGAATACGAATATGGGCTTGTTCTTCTTTGACACGGCCGATGGCAAAGCACCCCATGATGACGATGCAGACGGATGGTACGATAACCTGACGCCCGAGGTGACAATCAGCGGAAAAGGGTGGTGGTCGGGAGGATTTGTATATTTGAATTCATCCAACTTTGTTACGCTGGGTATTGGAAGCCCTCCCATGAGGAATCTGATCCCCCCCGGAGAGCCTTACCTCGATGGGTCCAATGGACAACCTCTCGATGGTGCCTACAATGATGGAGAGACGCATCTCAATTTGAGTTACCCTGCTTCGAAGACAGGCACGTACAATTTGACCGGAACCCCCACATCAACCAGTGCTTCAGACAGGGAGGATGCCGGTTCACCCATCAATACCGAGATCAACTTTTATGGGGTTCTATACACTAACGGGAAGTTCAATGCAAAGGGACAGGCGGTCTATTTCGGAAGTGTCATCGCCAAGGAGGGAGCAGGCGAGGATCATGCCATTGCAGGCACACCGGAGATCTACTTCGATGAGAGGTTGATTAAAGGACAGTGGCCTCCCGCAGAGCTTGACCTGCCTAGAGTCGTCATCTCTTCCATGCAGACGGACATGTAATCCCACAATTTGATGCAAATTGATATGCAAAGGGCGGGCTTTCCCCTTCCTGCTTGCCCGGATGGGAACCCCCGCTGCTCCCGGCAAGTGTCGCTCAGGGGCTAAGAGTTCTATAAAACGCAGGAAACTTCTTTACTATTTAGAAAAGAATAGTGAAGACTTTTGTATTATAATTTCATTGCGTTTTATTTTATAAAGTTAGTAGGAGGATTTGTCGATGCAAAAATATCTGAGACTTCTCGCATTTCTGCTGATAGCACTGCTTATCTTGGCATTTCCCTTTGCATCTGCCGGGGAAGAGAAGAAGAAAGAGGAGACTAAGAAAGAGGAAGAGCCGTACGTTTTCACGAACGATGACCTTGAGAAATATGCGACAGAGGGAGAGAAGAAAAAGGCAGAAGAGGTAGAGGAAGAAGCCACATTTGAATCCGTCGAAGAGATCATAAAGAAGATTACCGAACCCCAGGCGGTCCAGAAATGGAAAGAGGCCAGGATAGCGGAAAAGGAAGCTAAAGTGAAAGAAGCAGAGCAACGACTGGAGTATCTCAAGAAAAAGAGAGCATCGATCCAGAATCCTTTCTTGCCTCGCCCTGAGATAACCGAAGAGGATCAGAAGGAGGAAGCCTCCATGGATAACGCAAAGAGACTTGAAAGGACGGAGAAGCAGATAGAGCAGGGCGAGGAGGATCTGAGAAGAGCTGAAGAGGAACTCGAAAGGTTTAAGCAAGAGCTGAGAAACGCGGGTATCTGAGAGGCATGAGCAGAATCTTACTCGTTGAGGACAAGGACTCCCTGAGAGAGGTCCTAAAAAAGACGCTGAAATCGGAAGGTCATCTCGTCGACGACACGCCGAGCGGCAGAGCCGCCATATCCATGCTTAACCAGAAAGGCTACGACCTCGTTTTAACCGATCTGCGGCTGCCTGAAGCTGATGGTCACCAGATCCTCAAGGCGACCATGGAAGTTGATGCCAGCATCCCTGTAATCGTCATGACCGCTTACGGGACGATCGAAGATGCCGTCCTTGCCATGAAGGAAGGAGCCTTCGATTACATCTCGAAGCCGGTGGATACAGACCACTTGCTTCTCCTCATCGACAGGGGAATCAGGCAGAGGAACCTTCTTACGGAAAATATAATCTTGAAGGAGGAATTTTCAGAGAAGCTTGGCTTTCCGAAAATTGTCGGGGAGCATGAGAAGATCAAAGATATAGAGGCTGAGATCAAGAAGATTGCCCCTACTGATGCAACGGTTCTTCTCCTTGGCGAAAGCGGCACGGGGAAAGAGCTCTTTGCCCGTGCCGTTCATTTTCTGAGCAAAAGAAAGAATGAGCCGTTTGTTCCTATCAACTGTGCCGCCATTCCAGAGACCCTACTTGAAAATGAGCTCTTTGGCCATGAAAAAGGAGCCTATACTGGTGCCCACACATCCAGGATGGGAAGATTTGAGATGGCTCACAGGGGGACGATCTTCCTGGATGAGATTGGAGACCTCGCCCACAACGTCCAGGTCAAGCTCCTTCGCGTCATCGAGACAAAGAAGTTTGAGAAGATCGGAGGGACCAGGACCGTCGAAGTCGATGTAAGGATCATAGCCGCCACAAACAGGAACCTGAAGAAGAGCGTGGAGGAAGGGAAATTCAGGGAGGACCTCTACTACAGGATTTCGGTGGTTCCGGTTCTGATACCGCCACTGAGGGAACGAAAATCAGACATTCATCTCCTTGCCAGGCATTTTATTGAGAAGTTCTCAAGAGAGTTCCGGAAGAAGAATTTAAAACTCACCGATGGGGCTCTGAAAACCCTGGAAAGTTATCACTGGCCCGGGAACATCAGGGAACTCGAGAATTGCATGGAAAGGGCTGTCATCCTGGTTGAGGGGGATCTAATCAAGATTGAACATTTGAACTTGCCAGGACAAACGCTTGCAGAGTGGTGTATCAGTAAAGGCATAGGCTGGAGAAATGAGGCTCGGCTTGCCTTTGAGGGATTCATTGCCTCTTTAAAGGAAAAGGATCTCCAAGAGGCAAGGGACGCAGGTGCCGGTGTCGCTGAGAAATTTAAGATATTTCTAGCGCTGAATGATGCGCAAGGCGACATGAAAGAAGCTTCGAAGATCCTTGGTCTTAGTGAAACAGAATTATATACAAAAATAATAGAATTAGGGATCGATCCATTGAAACCCTCCCTTCCTTGACTTAAGCTAAGCATTTGCTATATTTTTATATTAATTTTAACCAGGGATTATACGGAGCTTAAGCTCCGTTTTCATTTTTCAGAAAAAATCATCTTTATCATAATTAATCAGGAGGTTCTATGGCAGTCAAAAATGTTCTCATAATGGGAGCAGCAGGAAGGGACTTTCATAACTTCAACCTATACTTTAAAGATAATGAGAATTACAGAGTTGTGGCCTTCACCGCGACACAGATACCAAACATCGAAGGGAGGCAGTACCCGGCCGAGCTTGCCGGAAAGCTTTATCCTGAGGGAATACCCATCTATTCGGAAAAAAGGCTTAATGAGCTCATTGATCAACATGGGATCGATGAGGTTGTATTTTCCTATAGCGACATATCGCACGAATTTGTCATGCATAAGGCTTCCCAGGTGATTGCTGCGGGGGCTGATTTCAAGCTGATCGGCTCAAGGCACACCATGCTGGAATCCAGGCTCCCTGTAATTTCCATATGTGCCGTGAGGACGGGAAGCGGTAAAAGCCCGGCGACCAGGAGGATATCCAAGATTCTTCGCGGCATGGGAAAGAAAATTGTCGTCATAAGGCATCCCATGCCTTACGGTGACATCGTAAAGCAGAAGGTCCAGAGGTTTGCGTCGGTAGAGGATATCGATAGGCAGGAATGTACGCTCGAGGAGAGGGAAGAGTATGAACATCATGTCACGAACGGCAACATCGTTTATGCCGGAGTCGATTATGCAGCGATCCTGAAAGAGGCGGAGAAGGAAGCCGATATCATCATGTGGGATGGTGGAAATAACGACCTGCCCTTCTATAAGCCCTCTCTAGAGATAGTCATTGTCGATCCGCACAGGCCGGGACATGAAATCAGGTACTTCCCCGGAGAGGTCAATCTGAGAAGGGCTGGCGTCATCATCATTAGTAAGGTCTCGACTGCACCGAAGGAGGGGGTCCAGGAAGTCAAACGGAATATAAAAAAAATCAATCCTAAGGCGATAGTGATTGAGGCTGACTTGAAGATAGAAGTTGACAATTCCAAAATGATAAAGGGGAAACGCGTGCTGATCGTCGAAGATGGTCCTACTCTAACACACGGAGAGATGAAATATGGGGCTGGGACCATAGCCGCGCGTGAATTCGGCGCCGCTGAGATCATTGACCCGAGACCCTTTGCCGTTGGTTCTATTCAGAAGGTTTTTGAGGATTATCCACATATAGGAGCACTCCTCCCTGCCGTGGGATATGGTGACAGGCAGATCAAAGAGCTTCAGGAAACCATTGAGAGGACAAATTGTGACCTTATAATTATTGGAACGCCCATCGATCTGAGACGCATCATCGACTTCAAGAAACAGGCGCTGCGGGTGACCTACAGGCTTAGAGAGATGAGCAAGCCTGACCTGGCAGAAGTCCTTGAAAGGTTCCGGGATTGACAGATGGACGACAGAAAGATTGCACTGATAGCCTTCGGTGGTAATGCCCTCATTGAGAGAGGAAAAGAGGGAACACAGGGCGAGCAGCTCGAGAATGCCGCGAGGGTTGCCGAGATTCTTTGCAACATTGTGGAAAAGGGGTTCGACCTAATACTTGTCCACGGTAACGGTCCCCAGGTAGGAAATATCCTGATCCAGGTGGAGGAAGCAGTCACCAAAGTCCCGCCATTGTCCCTTGATGTCTGCGTAGCCCAGTCCGAGGGGAGCATCGGGTATATGCTCGAAAAGGCACTGTCCAACTCCTTCAGGAAGAGGGGAATCAAGAAGGATATTGTTACCATCCTCACCGAGGTCGAGGTCAGCAAGGATGACCCGGCTCTGAAGAATCCAACCAAGCCGATCGGTCCATTCTACACCGCTTACAGAGCAGAGTATCTCATGGCCGAGAAAAAATGGACGATGGTGGAGGATAGCGGACGAGGATACAGAAAGGTCGTCCCTTCACCGAAGCCGATTGCCATCCTGAAGATGGATGTCATCAAGAGTCTCATAACCCAGGGTTACGTCCTCATAGCGGCAGGTGGAGGTGGCATCCCTGTCTACAGGGATGAACGGGGATTTCTACACGGGATCGAGGCTGTCATCGATAAAGATTATGCCGCAGCTCTGATCGCCAAGGAGGTTGGCGTCGATCTCTTCATCATTCTAACGGACATCGAGAAGGTTTACCTTAATTACGGCAAGAAGAGCCAGAAGGAGCTTTCTCTCCTGACTCTGAAGGAAGCTAAGAGATATTTTCAGCAGGGTCAGTTCCCGCCAGGGAGTATGGGCCCCAAGGTGGAAGCCGCCATCGATTTCGTCGAAACCACTGGTAAGGAAGTCCTTATTACTTCGATCTCTTCCGTAAAGGATGCAATAGAAGGGAAAAGCGGGACACTCATCATCCGAGAGAGCCTTCCGCTCTTTCCTCCTATGGTCGAGCGGACCAAAGAATCATAACCTGATAAAATTCGCAGGCTTTTTAAAAATCGGCTCTCAATCTGTTATCATAATGGGCTAAAAAGCGGGAGAAAAGATGAAAAACACGGACCTTATATCCATCCATGACCTGGAGATCGATGAAATTCTGGAGATTCTTAATCTGGCGGAGATCATGAAGGCCAATCCTGATCGGTACACCGATGCTCTTGCTGGAAAGACCCTCGCCATGATCTTTGAGAAGCCTTCTCTTAGAACGAGGGTCACCTTTGAGGTTGGCATGACTCAGATGGGAGGGCACGCCATCTACCTCGCATCATCGGATGCTCAGATTGGGAAGAGGGAATCTATCCCCGACGTGGCCAGAAATCTCGAGCGATGGACCGACGCCATCATGGCAAGGACGTTCAGCCATCAGACGATCGTTGACCTGGCGGCTTATGCCGGCATTCCAGTGATCAACGGGCTATCGGATCTATTCCATCCCTGCCAGGCGCTCGCTGACTTCTTCACGATCAGAGACATCAAGGGAGATCTCAAGGGATTGAAGGTCGTATTTGTCGGGGATGGAAACAACGTGGCACACTCACTGATGCACTGCGCCGCTAAGGTGGGAGCGAACATCACCATAGTCACACCCCCAGGGTACGAACCGAGAGAAGAGGTAGCGAGGGAAGCTAGGGAGGATGCGAAGAAGACAGGGGTAGAGATACATGTCACCAATGATATCCGCGAAGGACTGAAAAAGGCCGATGTCGTTTACACGGATGTCTGGGCAAGCATGGGACAGGAAGCGGAACGGGAAGAAAGGATCCGGAAGTTTAGAGACTATCAGGTCAATTCGACTGTAATGGATATGGCTTCAAAGAGCGCCATCTTCATGCATTGCCTCCCAGCACACAGGGGAGAAGAAGTCACCGACGACGTTGCCGATGCTCAATATTCAGTGATCTTCCAGCAGGCTGAAAATAGACTCCATGTGCAGAAGGCAATCATGAACCTCCTCATGGGCGAAGAAAGCTTCATCTGATACATCGTCCTCACAATCGAAGAGAGAGGTCCGGGAAGAAGATAAACCCTCATTGTTCGCCAGTTCTCTTATTGGCGATGTATAGAGTAACGATCCCGCCTGATAGGCCTTTGAGATTTGCCTTTTCAAAACCTGCTTTTTCCATTATCTGCCGGATCTTTTCAGGTTCCGGGAAAGCCATGATCGTTGAGGTGAGGTAATGATACGCGTTCCTGTTCCCGCTGATCAGAGTTCCGAAGAGAGGAAGGAGGAATCTCAGGTAAGGATAGTAAAGCATCTTTATGAAGATGTTGGTCGGGTTGCTGAATTCGATTATCAGTGCCGTCCCTCCTGCAGTCAGGACTCTTGCCATTTCAGAAAAGCCTCTTTCAAGGTCCACCAGGTTTCTGATGCCAAAGGCGGTCATAATGGTGTCAACACTTCCATCTTTCAGGGGCAGTACATGGGCATCCGCCTCGATGAGACAGACGGTGTGGTTCAACCCCTCCTTCAGGATCTTTCTGCTACCTTCAACCAGCATCTCATGGCTGAAATCCAATCCAATGATAGATTTTTCCGATTTAGCTGCTAGAATTCCTAGATCGGAAGTACCGCAGCAGTAATCGAGAACGAGACGGCTCCTGGCAGGGATCATTGCGATTAGTTTCTTTCTCCATCTTCTGTCTATGTTAAAACTAAGGAGATGATTCAGGAGGTCATACCTTCCCGATATGCTCGAAAACATCTCTCTTATATTTCCTACATCTCTCATAGCCATGGGCGAGTAATCATATAACATTTTGGAGGAATTTTACCCGATGTCCTTTCTTTTCAGCTCAGCTTATTTTGAATCTCAATTATTCATTTTCCTGATGGAGTCAATCCCATTTTCAACTGAAGATGGGATTGACTCAAAAAACCCTCAAAGGAGCATCCAAAGTGATTGCTTCGTTTATTTCAGAAGACTAATTCTTGAGATGCCAGTGGAGCAAACAATGCTGGCTCTATCCTTGACAAAATATTGCAGCTATAGTAAAAAATCAATTTCTTTATTAGGCTTAGAAAAGCGAATTTCAATCTTGAAAGATGAAAACGATGGTTCTAAAGAAATAGAGGCAATCATCTTAAAAAACTTTTAAGATGTCGGATTGATAAATATAGTTAATCGCAGCCGAGGTATAACCATGAAAACTTATGTCCCTTCAAAGGGGGAGATCGAAAAAAAATGGTGGCTTGTCAACGCCGAAGGGAAAACGCTGGGCCGCCTCTGCACGAAAGTGGTGGAATATCTTACCGGAAAGAAGAAGGCAACCTATGCTCCTTTCATCGACGTGGGTGATCATGTTATCATCATCAATGCATCCAAGGTTGTCCTGACCGGCAACAAACTTGAAGAAAAGATGTACAGGCATTACTCGGGATATCCGGGGGGTCTCAAGGAGATCGCGGCAGGAAAGCTTCTTTCGCGGAATCCGGAGATGGTAATCGAGATGGCCGTGTGGGGCATGCTGCCCAAGACAAAACTCGGAAAGGCCATGTTAAAGAAGCTCAAGGTCTATCCCGGGAGTGAACATCCCCATGCTGCGCAGAGACCGGAAGAGATAAAACTTTAATAAGAGGTGTTCATGTCAAGCGTTATTCAATACTATGGGACGGGAAGAAGAAAGACGTCTGTTGCGAGGGTCTTCCTTCGCCCCGGAAGCGGGAACATCACAGTCAACGAGGAGAGCTTCGATAAGTATTTCCCGAGCAAGGCCATCAAGATGATCATCAAGCAGCCTCTTGCCGTGACAGATACGATCGATAAGTTCGACATCAAAATCACCGTCAATGGAGGAGGGATAAGCGGCCAGGCTGGTGCAGTCCGGCATGGCATCGCCAAGGCCCTTCTCGAATACAACAAAGAGCTTCGGAAGAAGTTAAAAGTGGAAGGCTTCCTGACGCGCGACCCGAGGGCGAAGGAACGAAAGAAATACGGCCAGAAGGGGGCCAGGAAGAGATTCCAGTACTCGAAACGTTAATCATTCTTTTCTGGAGGGAACTTGGCATCAGTAGAATTGAAGGAACTGCTAGAAGCGGGGGTTCATTTCGGGCATCAGACAAAACGCTGGAACCCGAAGATGAAGCCTTACATTTTTGGCCAGAGGAACAATATTTACATCATCGATCTTCAGAAAACCCTGGATAAATTCCGCGAAGCCGCCAATTTCGTTACCGAGCTGGCATCTCGTGGAAACAAAATCATCTTTCTTGGGACGAAAAGGCAGGCTCAAGACGTCATCAGTGAGGAGGCCGTCCGCTGCGGAATGCCCTTCGTGAATCAGAGATGGCTCGGCGGACTTCTGACGAACTTTCGCACGGTGATCAAGGGCGTAAACAGGCTAAACAAACTCGAAGAGATCCTCAAGCCGGAGAATCATGGGAATCTCAGCAAGAAGGAGAGAGCCAGGCTGGAAAAGGAGAGGGTCAAACTGGAAAAGGTGCTTAGCGGGATCCGGACTCTGGAATCGCTCCCGGATGCCATTTTCATCGTCGATCCCAAGAAGGAAAGGATCGCCGTCAGCGAGGCGTCCAAGATAGGAATTCCCATCGTCGCGGTCGTGGATACCAACTGTGACCCTGAGAACATCGATTATGTCATTCCTGGTAACGATGATGCCATCAGGGCCATTAAGCTCTTCACCTCCAAGATCGCCGATTCAGTCATCGAAGGAGTCAATCTCTTCATCAGCGCGAAGAAGGATGAGATTGCTGAGAAAGAAAAGCTGGCAGAGGCAGAGAGGGCGGCATCGATCTCAAGGATGAGAGAGATCAGGAAGGAGATCGTAGCAGCCAAGATGGCGAAAGCCGAGCTCGAACATGAAGAGGTTGACAAGGAAACTGATGTAGTAAAAACGCGGGAGAAGATGATCAAGCTTGCCAGGAGCCGGGATAAGAAAGGATTCCGGGAGCCCAAAGGCGATAAAAAGAAAGGTTAGAAATCACAATGAACGCGGGAGATCAGGCAAATATCAGCGCGGGGCTTGTCAAGGAGCTTCGTGAAAAGACCGGCGCGGGAGTCATGGACTGCAAGGTGGCTCTCAGTGAGGCGAAAGGGAACGTCGATGAAGCGGTCAAGATTCTAAGGAAGAAGGGACTGGCCGCGGCTTTCAAGAAGTCGGGCAGGACGACTTCCGAAGGAATCATCGGTTCATACATCCATCCTGGCGGGAAGATCGGCGTGCTCCTGGAGGTCAGTTGCGAGACCGATTTCGTAGCCAGGACCGCGGATTTCCAGCAGCTCGTCAAAGATCTTGCCATGCAGATCGCCGCTTCATCTCCACGGTTTGTTGGTAGAGAGCAGGTCACCGAAGAGGTTCTTATAGCCGAGAGGGAGATCTACAGGAGTCAGGCGGCGGCTTCAGGAAAGCCCGAAAAGGTGTTGGAGAAAATCGTCGATGGAAAAATGGAAAAGTTCTATGCGGAAGCTTGCCTCCTTGAACAACCCTTCGTCAAGAACATGGACGTCACGGTGAAAGATCACATCGCCTCCCTCATTTCGAAGATCGGCGAGAACATTCAGGTGAAGAGATTCGTACGGTTTGCTCTTGGAGAGGGTAACAGTTAGCTGTTAACTTTGCCATAACACGGGAGTGACCGGTGACAGACCTTCCTGAACGAAGCCTTAAGTACAATAGGATTCTGCTCAAGCTAAGCGGTGAGGCGCTGATGGGAACCGAGGGGTACGGGATCAGCGCCAGCACAATCGAATCCATCTCCGAAGAAATCCGGGAAGTTTATGATCTCGGAGTGGAGGTAGCCCTCGTCATTGGCGGGGGAAACATCTTCCGTGGCGTATCTGCTCGCGCTGTCGGCATGGATCGCGTGGCCGCGGACCATATGGGGATGCTTGCCACAATTATCAATGCACTGGCCATCCAGGATTCTCTGGAAAAACTGGGCCTTGTCACTCGCGTCCTTTCCGCCATTGAGGTGAGAGCTGTTGCCGAACCGTTCTACAGGCGGAGGGCTATCCGTCACCTGGAAAAGAAGAGGGTCATCATCATGGCAGCCGGAACGGGCAACCCCTTCTTCACGACTGACAGCGCCGCTGCCCTGCGAGCCATGGAAGTGAAGGCGGAGGTCCTCCTGAAGGCAACCAAAGTCGATGGGATCTACACCAATGACCCCGAGAAGCACCCCGATGCGAAGCTGATCAAATCTATCTCATATCTGGGAGTTCTGGAAAAAGGGTTGAAGGTGATCGATTCCACCGCCATTTCACTGTGCATGGATAACCGGCTGCCGATTATAGTCTTTAACATCCGAAAGAAGGGAAACATAAAACGGATCATTCTGGGAGAGGATGTCGGTTCGATCATCAAGGAGTCCTGATATGCAGAAAGAATGCATTTCAAAAATAGAGAAGAGGATGAACCTGACAATCGAAGACGTGAAACACAAACTTGCTGTCATCAGAACGGGGAGAGCATCCCTGGCAATCCTCAATGGCGTGACCGTCAACTACTATGGAACCGAAACTCCAATCAGTCAGATATCCAAACTCTCAATCCCGGATCCCGCCATGATCATCGCTCATCCCTTCGACCCGAGTGTCATGGAAGCGATTGAGAAAGCCATCCTGAAGGCTGATCTTGGTCTGAATCCGATCAGCGATGGAAAGGTCATCCGAATCCCCATTCCTCCCCTGACGGAGGAGCGCAGGAAGCAGCTCGGCAAGAAAGTCAACCAGATTGGAGAGGAGGGGAAGACGGCTCTCAGGCAGATTAGGCGTGATGGCAACGAAGAGATCAAGATGCTGGAGAAAGATAAAAAGATATCGCAGGATGAAGAGCACAAGAGTTATGATGAGATTCAGAAGATAACGGATAAATTCGTCATGAAGATAGATGATCTCGTCAAAAACAAGAACAAAGAGCTCATGGAACTCTGATCCTTAAACGACTTGTCAGGAAGAAAACAAATCGTCAAAGCCATCATCGCTGCCGGGGGCGAGGGGAAGCGCCTGGGTACAACTCTCCCGAAGCAGTTCCTAAGGATAGCCGGCAAGACCGTTCTGGAAAATGCCATCATCCCTTTTCAAGAGATAGATGAAATCAGCGAGATCATTGTCGTCCTTCCGCGGCGATATCTAAAGAGATATTTTAGCGCGATCACCGGGAAGTATGGAAAGGTTGCGTGCGTTGTGCCGGGCGGCAAGATGAGATTTGAATCGGTGGAGAACGGTATTAAGGCGGCTGGAGATGCTTCTATCTATCTCATCCATGATGGCGTCAGGCCGTTAGTTTCCAGGGAGTTGATCAAAAAGGTTCTGGCGGAGACGAAAAGATGCGGGGCGGCGATAGCCGCCATCAAGGTCAATGATACGGTCAAGGAGGTAGATCGAAAAAGATTCATTTTGAAGACTCTCAAGAGGGATAAACTCTACCTCGCGCAGACCCCTCAAGGATTCCGCGCCGATGTTCTCGGGCAGATTATGAAGACCGCCTCAAAAGAGAAGCGGGAGGCAACAGACGAATCCTCTCTTGCGGAACGCCTGGGATTCAAGGTCAGCGTAGTGGAAGGGGAGGGAACCAACCTGAAGGTTACCAGCCTAAGTGATCTTCATATTGCCGAACTTTTCATGCGATCCCGGGAAAGGAAGATGCCATGATAAGAGCGGGAATAGGATACGATGTTCATCCGCTGAAGAGGGGAAGAAGGCTCATACTGGGCGGCGTCGAGATTGCATTCGATAAAGGGCTGGATGGTCACTCCGATGCCGATGTTCTGATTCATAGTATCATCGATGCCATCCTTGGAGCAATGGCAGAGAAAGATATCGGCTTTTATTTTCCAGTGTCTGATCCAGCCTGGCGTGATGCATCGAGCGTGGAGATGCTCGAGAAGGTTAGGATGATCGTCCATGAGAAAGGGTTCACCATCATAAACCTCGATTCCATAATCATAGCTGATCAGCCTCCTCTTGCGGCATACTTCGAGGCAATGAAGGATCGCATAGCTTCTACACTGAGAGTGAGCAGAGAGATGATCAGTATCAAGGGGAAGAGAGTGGAAGGTCTGGGATTCGTCGGGAAGGGAGAAGGAATGGCGGCTCAGGCAGTGGCTCTTCTTCAGAGGGAGCGCTGAAACACTTGCAGGATCGTGGAAGGATGACAGACCAGTTCGAAGAAGAAATACTATACGGGATAAATCCTTTGCACGAAGCACTGCATTCGGGGAAAGTTGAGATCGAGAAGATCTTCATTTCCAAAGGGGGCGCCGAAGGGAAAGTCGGGGCTCTTATGAGGATGGCCCGGCAGAGAGGGATTCCCGTTTCCAATGTCCCCGTGGGGATGCTGCGGAGGATGAGCGGGACCGATAAACACCAGGGAATCGTCGCCACCATCGCAGCCTCAAGATATTCCAGCAGACAGGAGATCTTCCAATTTATCGATGACCGTTCCATCGTCCTGATCCTGGACGGCATCGAAGATCCGGGTAATTTCGGAGCCATCGTGAGGACTGCGGTTGCAACGAGTGTTGCAGGGATTTTCATTCCAATCAAGAGATCAGTCGGAATGACAAAGGTGGCTGCAAAACGATCGGCAGGGAGCATTGTTCATGCGAGAATTTCCAGAGAAAAAAGTCTTGTATCCCTGGCAGAAGCGCTCAAAGAGAAAGGCTTTCATATCGTTGCCGTTGAGAAGGACGGGAAGGAGGATTTCTACGATTTTCTGTTCGAGTTTCCCCTTGCCCTGATCCTTGGGAGCGAGAGCAGCGGGATCACAACAGAATTGATGAGTAGGACGGATGCTTCCATAAGAATCCCTATAAGCGAGCAGGCGGAGTCTCTGAACGTTTCCGTGGCATGTGGAGTCATCCTCTATGAGGTCATGAGAAGAAGCATTACAAAAAAGTAAAATAAAAATGAAAAAAATCTTGATTTTATTTTTTTGAATTGATATTATAAAAACTTTGTTAGCTGGCGTAGCTCAGCGGTAGAGCAGCTGATTTGTAATCAGCGGGTCAGGGGTTCAAATCCCTTCGCCAGCTCCACGTGACCAGGAGGGAGTCTGCTCCGTGAGGTCGTGTTCTGGCTATTGAGGAACCTGCATCACGAGGGCTTTTTTGTTTGGAGAGGTTCCCGAGTGGACAAAGGGATCAGACTGTAAATCTGACGGCGCAGCCTTCGGAGGTTCGAATCCTCCCCTCTCCACCATTTACATAATCTTTGTGCCGTGCTATCTTACGGGGTAACAAAAACGTTGATTGTAATAAAACATCAACCTTTTGACAGGGTTAAAGAAGACGCGCACAGGACCTGAACAATTTGGAACAGATAAGAGCGGGAGTAGCTCAGCTGGCTAGAGCATCAGCCTTCCAAGCTGAGGGTCGCGGGTTCGAATCCCGTTTCCCGCTCCATCCCTTTATTTATAAGGAAGTTTGTCATTAGTATAGTGAGAGATTTTTTCATGTTAGCCCACGTGGCTCAGCGGTAGAGCACTTCCTTGGTAAGGAAGGGGTCACCGGTTCAATCCCGGTCGTGGGCTCCAGCGCAGGTCATCAAAAATTATTAATTCAAGGAGGCGACCATGTCCAAGGAGAGATTTGAAAGGACGAAGCCGCACGTAAACATAGGGACGATCGGGCACGTTGATCACGGGAAGACGACATTGACGTCAGCGATCACGATGACGCTGGCGAA
>JBFMGF010000009.1 GCA_040752675.1 Acidobacteriota bacterium | reverse complement strand
TGTTCCCGTAAGATTTCGATCTTCTGCTGCGGGCTGTATTTTCTTCTCTGTGTGGTCATCCTTCGCCTCCTTTCGACCACCTTAGTCTACCATGCCCGTTTCTCCAATTTCATCTGAAGCAGCACATCTCCAATAT
Source organism: Acidobacteriota bacterium (assembly GCA_040752675.1). NCBI lineage: Bacteria > Pseudomonadati > Acidobacteriota > Acidobacteriota bacterium. The sequence continues at coordinate 19,218 of JBFMGF010000009.1, read as the reverse complement.
GCTCGGTCTGACTCAACACGCCTTTCTGCGAGACCCTTCACTTCAGCAGTGTTTATAGCAACTTTGGAGTTATACAAGGTTTGGCTTACGAAGTAGCCAGCTACAGCCAAGCCAAGAGACAGGATGAAAAACGCTAGCAAAAGTTCGAGTCGGGAGATGCTGTTCATCTATATCCCTCCCATGTGCTTATGTCACCTAACTAGTGCTTATATAGTTTCTGTTGAAATAAGGTTTATAATGCATCTCAACCATATAGTATGCCAGCCTATAATTTCTTCATCCTCGTATATCCTTCCAATATACCTAAATCCAGTCCTTCCTGGATATCCTTTAGGGGTATTATATCGTTTCTATATAACTCCCCACCCTTGAAATCCTCACAAACTGTCCATCGGGCTGCGAACGCCCTTCCCGCCGCGATTCAGAACATGGGTGTAAATCATCGTCGTCTTGACGTCCTTGAGGCTTAGGAGCCTGTCGGAATATTATATTTTTCACTAAAATGAAGTTCACTAGCGACCATGGCCATCCACAAGAGGATCTTTAAAGCTAATGGAAGCTCCCAAGACGAAGGAGATAACTGTTTTCTATAGTTTACAAAATTTACTTTCTTTTTATATGCTGAAATTGCTATAGAGTCAAGCGAAAAAATATGGTCTTTCCCGATTTACCCGCTCTTATCATCATTTTCAGAGAGGTAATTTCAGAAGAACTCCGGAACAGGCTCGATATAGAAGATTCGAACCTTGAGTGCGTCACCAGCAATCGGCTTCTGCGATGAGATCTTTTGTAGCACGCTGGTATCGTTCAACTCCTGTGAATGGAAGGGCGAAAGTCTTATGACCACACGCCGGATTCTTGCATGGCAGATTCTCCTTGCTTTGCCAGGACACTCTACCATGTGATCCCCTCTATCAATTCCATTGGGCGAGTAAATCGGGAAAGACCAAAAATTTGTTCTTGACGGAAGGGTGTCTTCGCCGTAATTTTAAATTGAAGTTGAAAAAGCTATGATGGTTATCGGTTACACAAAGAACTCTCGCTATTATTGGTGGTGGTGTCATTCACGGATGGCGAGAGGAGGCGTGTAGAATCCGATAGCCAATTAAGTTAGAAAGACCTGCGATCCCATCCGGAAGTAAAGAGCCGGATGGGATTTTTTATTTTAGAGGGAGGAGATGATCGAGCAATTCGAAATACCGGCGGACCTGGACACACCGGTCTCTATTTATCTGAAACTTGCTGCTTTCAATCCGGTTTTCCTCCTAGAGAGCGTCGAGGGTGGGGAGTTTCTTGCTAGATACTCCTTCATCGGGCTTCAGCCACTGGAGACGATCGTTTTCAAAGATGACTGTCTTTACGTTAACGGAAAGAAAATGACAGGAAATAGCCTCTTCCATCCTCAAAACTCTGTTGATCAATCTAATCGTGAAAATTCTCCGAATCCTGTTGATTACCTAAGAAAAGTTCTCCAAAAAATTCCTGTCCCCACGGTTCCAGGCCCGAGACTCATGGGGGGTCTTGTGGGTTACATTGGCTATGATTTCATCAGATTCTTTGAGCGAATCACGTTGAGAAGCAGCAAGATCCTCCCGTATCCGGAGATGGTCTTCGTCATCCCGGAGATCCTCCTCGTCGTGGACCACGTCAAGAAGGTCATCAAAGGATACCGCATAGAGAATGGTTCTTATGGATCGATTCAGCATGAAATCCTCGCGGCACTGAACCAGCCTGTACACATTCCGCAAAGAAAATGCCGATCAACGCAGCCCTCTGGAAACAAGACGAAGGGGGAATTCATCGACATGGTCCTGAGGGCCAAGAGCCACATCAGAGCGGGGGATGCCTATCAGATCGTCGCTTCCATCAGGTTCGATGGTGAAACGGACGTTCCCCCTTTCCAGATCTACAGGGCACTTCGATTGCTGAACCCATCGCCCTACATGTATTTCCTCAATTTTAATGGGGTCATCACCATAGGCTCCTCCCCGGAAGCTCTCGTAAGACTCGAGAACAGAAAGGTTTACTTTCGTCCCATTGCTGGCACGAGACCGCGCGGCAAAACGGAAGAGGAGGACAGGAATCTGGAAGCGGAGCTTCTGAGAGATGAGAAGGAGAATGCAGAACACGTGATGCTGGTGGACCTTGCCCGCAATGATGCCGGACGTATCGCGAAAGGGGGAACGGTGAAAGTCGAGCAGTACCGCATCATCGAAAAATATTCGCACGTGCAGCACATCGTGAGCTCCGTGACGGGGATGCTCGATGACCGGTACGACATGTTCGATCTCTTTGCCGCCGCCTTCCCAGCAGGTACAGTAGCCGGTGCACCCAAGATCCGCGCCATGCAGATCATCGATGAGCTGGAAGGGGAGAGGCGCGGACCCTATGCCGGCTCCGTCGGCTTCTTCGGTAGCGGCGGCGGGATGGATCACGCAATCGCAATCAGGACTATCTGGCTCTTGAAAGGAAGATATTCCTTCCAGGCTGGTGCTGGAATCGTCGCGGACTCAATGCCAGAGAAAGAATATCAGGAGATCATTAGCAAGGGAATGGCCCTTAACCGGGCGCTGGAGATGGCCGGACAGGGGCTGTGAACAGCACAGAATGGATGAATTATCAGCACAGATGCCATGAACGTCAAAAACAGGTGATTGGAGAAGAATCATGAACGAAAAGGCATTAATCCCATCGAAGATATTCTTAATCGATAACTACGATTCCTTCACGTTCAACCTCTACCAGTATCTTCTTATCCTCGGCTCCGAAGTGAAGGTATGCCGTAACGACCGATTCACCCTCGCCGACATTGAAGCATTTCATCCCACTCACATAGTCATATCTCCCGGACCAGGAAGACCTGAGGATGCTGGCCTGAGCATAATAGTCATCGAAGAGTATGTGGGAAGGATCCCGATCCTTGGCGTCTGCCTCGGGCACCAGTGTATTGGAGTCATCTTCGGAGGAAAGGTGGATGGGGCCTCCAGCCTCATGCACGGGAAGATCTCGCGTATCTACCACGATGGAAAGACCATTTATCAGGGACTCTCTGTTCCCTTTGAGGCCGGACGATACCATTCACTCGCCATTCAGGAGGAAGGGCTTCCTTCCACACTTGAAATATCTGCTTACACAATTCATGGAGAGATCATGGGGGTCAGGGTCAAGGGAGCACCTGTGGAGGGGATCCAGTTTCATCCGGAATCCGTCCTTACTCCCTCAGGTATGCAGATACTCACGAACTTTCTCCTCCTACCCGCTGCTGATAGAAAGTAATGTGGAAGAGGGCGCACCGATTTCTCGGTGTATCCTTCCACCGTGAAGAAGGATAAAGGTTCTTGAAGTTATGGGAATTAGATTAAGAAAGGTGATTTGAATGAAAGAGTTCCTTCAGAAGCTGATGAGGGGGGAGACATTCTCGAGGGAGGAGTCCGCTCATATCTTCCTGAGACTCACCTCACCAGAGGTTTCCGATCTTCAGAAGTCAGCTTTCCTCGCGGCTCTAACCATGCGGGGAGAGACAGTCGACGAGATGGCCGGATTTGCTCTGGCAATGAGACAGGCGGCAATACATTTTCCCGGTCCCCTGCATTCGGATTCAGAATCTATAGTTGATACGTGCGGAACTGGAGGAGACGGAAGCGGTTCGTTCAACATCTCAACCGCGACGGCCCTTCTCTGCGCGGCTGCAGGGATCAGAGTGGCAAAGCATGGAAACCGCTCCGTATCAAGTAAATCAGGAAGCGCCGACGTCCTCGAAGCCCTGAAGGTGCGGATTGATCGAACGCCCGAAGATTCCTGCAGGGAACTGGAAGAGTCAGGATTCACATTCCTCTTTGCACAGAAGTATCACCAGGCAATGAAGGTCATAGCTCCAGTCAGGGGCAGCCTTGGAGTGAAGACGATCTTCAATCTCCTTGGGCCTCTCACCAACCCCGCGAGACCGGATAAGCAGCTTATTGGAACCTTCAGCGTGGATGCTGCGGAGAAGATCGCCCATGTCTGTCGCTTTATCGGCCTCAGACATGCCTTCATTGTCCACAGCGTCTCGGGATGGGACGAAGCAACCCCTGCCGATGATTTCTATATCTTCGAAGTCCGCGAAAATTCGGTGAGGAGATTGAAGAAAAGCGGCGTCGATTTCGGAATCCGGAAATGTGCGGCGGAAGAATTGAAAGGAGGGGACGCGGTACGTAACGCCGCTATCATCGAGGAGATCTTCAACGGAAAGAGGAGTCCCCAGAGGGACTCGGTCATTCTGAATAGCGCTCTCGTCTTTCTGCTAGCCGGAAAGAAGTCCGACCCAAAATCGGCAGCTTCTGCAGCCGCTCAAATCATCGACTCCGGAAAAGCAAGAGATTTGCTTGAACTGTTGCGGAAAAACAGTCTTTCCGATGCCGGCGCGAGCGGATCGAAGAATGACCAGAGGACTGATAAGTCTTGAGAAGGATGAACCATGATCGACACATTGCTCCATGAGATTGTTTCATTCAAAGAGGCGAGTCTTCACGCTTCCATGAAGATCAGGCCCGAGAAGGTGCTATTTAAGATGATCCAGCAGAACGATCCGGCACTCCCCCTGAAGCTTGACGATCGCGGCTTATCCATCATTGCAGAAATCAAGCCAGCCTCACCAGTTTTGGGAACTCTCCGTCTGGACCCACGGCCCGCTGAGCTGGCACTTTCCTACAAGGAGGGAGGGGCCTCCGCCGTATCCGTGCTGACTGAAGAGAGATTCTTCAAAGGCTCCCCCGCCATGCTCATGCAGGCGAAAGAAGCTGTCGGAATCCCGGTCATGAGAAAGGATTTCATCTTCCACCCCTATCAGGTCATCGAAAGCCGGGCCATCGCTGCGGATGGAATTTTACTGATCGTGCGCATCCTGAAAGACCATGAACTTAAGATTCTTCTCAAGATGGCCCGATCATTCGGAATGTTCGTCCTCGCCGAGGCCTTTGAGGAGATAGACATCGAGAGGATCGTGGATGCCGGAGCAGACATCATCGGGATCAATGCGCGCGATCTCAAGGATTTCTCAGTAAAATTCGAACGGCTTGCAGCTCTTTCCGAGAAGATCCCGGATGACAGAGTCAAGATCGCCGAGAGCGGCATCAGGACCATCCAGGACATCAGAGCCATCAGGGAGCTCAAGTTTCAGGGAGTACTCATTGGAGAAGCGCTCATGCGGACGGACAATCCTGCTTCGCTGATCAGAAAATTCAAAGAAGCGGGAAGAAGGTGTTAGAACTTTAAAGGTACAGACAGGAGAAAAATGGCAGTAAAGGTTAAAATTTGCGGCGTCACGAGAAAGGAAGATGCTCTTCTGGCATGCGAGATGGGCGCACATGCAATCGGTTTCGTCTTTGCCGATTCGCCGAGGAAGATTGAGCCGGAACAAGCCGCAGAAATAGCCTCCTTCCTGCCTGCCGAGGTCAAAAGTGTCGGCGTCTTCCAGGGTCGATCTCTGAGCGAGATTCTCAAGATAGCAAGAACGGTCCGGCTGAGTTCCCTCCAAATCTATGACAACCACATTCTGCAAATGCTTTCGAATCGATCCGAGAATGGCTATTCATTCAGGTCTGAAATGAAGATCATCCCCGCCTTTTTCGTAAGGAACCTATATTCCTTGAACAGGATCAAAAGGCTTGCCTTTCCAGAGGTCCTCATCGACAGGGTAAAGGATGGAGATACCGAGCCCGAGATCATCTGGAGGGCAGCAAAACTTCTGCACTACACGAAACGCGTCATCCTCGCCGGGGGGCTGAACCCTGATAACGTTCAGAAAGCCATAGCGTTTGCGCATCCACATTGCGTCGATGTTGCAAGTAGTATCGAATCTGACCCCGGCGTGAAAGACCCGAAGAAGATGCGTGAGTTTTTCAGGAAAGTGAAGGAAGCGGAGGAATATTACTGAATGAATCGAGAAATGCAGCGAAACAGAGTCGGCTATTTCGGAAAATATGGAGGGAGGTTCGTCCCCGAAACCTTGATGGAGGCTCTTATCGAACTGGAGGAACAGTTCAATTCACTCATCAGGAAAGAGAGCTTTCGTGAAACGCTGGAATCTTGTCTGAGAGACTTTGCAGGAAGACCCACTCCACTTTACTTTGCTGAAAGATTTTCTTCTCTTCTGGATGCCAGAGTCTATCTCAAAAGAGAGGATCTTCTGCATACGGGAGCTCATAAGATCAATAACACCATCGGGCAGGTGCTGCTTGCATCATTCATTGGAAAGAAGAGAATCGTCGCAGAGACGGGAGCCGGCCAGCATGGAGTTGCAGCTGCGGCGGCATGCGCACGTTTCGGCTTGCAATGCATCGTCTACATGGGTTCTCTCGACATGGAAAGGCAGGCCTCCAACGTTCACAGGATGAAGGTCCTTGGAGCCGAGGTCCGACCCGTCGATTCAGGTTCCAGAAACCTCAAGATGGCCATCAATGAAGCGATCAGAGACTGGGTGACGAATGTTGGAACAACCCATTATCTGCTCGGTTCCACCGTCGGACCGCATCCTTATCCGACAATCGTACGAACTTTTCAATCCATCATTGGAACGGAGGCGCGGAATCAGATATTGAGGAAGGAAGGGAAACTCCCCGACGCCATCATCGCCTGCGTGGGCGGTGGCTCCAATGCCATGGGCATCTTCCATCCCTTCCTCGATGATGAAGTGGAGCTTTACGGAGTCGAGGCGGGAGGAAGTGGAACGACGCCAGGCTCCAATTCGGCTACGCTGAATTTTGGAAGCCCTGGTGTCCTTCATGGCGCTCTGAGCTATCTCCTTCAAGATGAGGAAGGGCAGATCCTGGAAACGCACTCAATTGCACCGGGTCTGGATTATCCGGGAGTCGGCCCGGAGCATAGCTTCCTCAAAGACCGGGAACGAGTGCGCTATGAGACCGTCTCAGATGCAGAAGCCCTCGCCTCCTTCTACGAGCTTTCCATGCTGGAAGGAATAATCCCGGCACTGGAGTCCGCCCACGCCCTTGCTTTCGCCAGAAAATTAGCCTGCAGGTTCAAGGGGAAGATCATCTTGATCAACCTCTCCGGTCGGGGAGACAAGGATCTTGAGACCGTCATGAAGCATTCTAAGATACCATGAACATTCAACTAATGATGATTAGCAGCGTTAAAAAAATCATGAATTCATTTATAGATGAGGAATCGTGATGCATAGGACAAATCCTCATTTGGAAGAGATGTTCAAAAAACTCAGGATGAACGGGAGGAGGGCCATCGTTCCTTTTCTTACGGCGGGTTATCCTGATATCCCTCGCTTTTACAGCATCCTCCGGAGAGTCGCGAAGGTCTCCGATTGCATTGAGATCGGAGTCCCCTTTTCAGACCCGCTTGCCGATGGGAGGACGATCCAGGATGCTTCGCAAGTCGCCATCAGAGAAGGGATGACGCTACATCGTCTCATGGATGAACTGGGAGATCACTTTTCCGATATCCAGACCCCCGTCCTTCTCATGACCTACCTCAATCCCATCTTCCAATACCCGCTTGATTCTTTTTTAGACAGATGCAGGAGACTCGGTATTGCTGGAATCATTATCCCCGATCTCTCGTTCGAGGAATCTTCTACCTTCAGGGATATTCTTGCAGATTGTCGGCAAGAATGCGCAAGCGATCAGAGATCGAGGATCGAAACAGAAGACACCGTGATTCCTGTGATCCAGTTCATCAGCCCCGCGACCAGGGAGGAACGTCTGAAGAGGATAGTCTCCGTGGCGGAGGGATTCCTGTATGTAGTGAGTATCACAGGAACCACCGGAAGCAGGAACTCACTTCCGGAGGATACTCAGGATTATTTGAAACGAGTACGACAAATAACGGACAAGCCGCTCTGCCTTGGATTCGGCATCTCTGGCCCTCGGCAAATTCAAGAATACAGGGAACTGGTCGATGGATTCATTGTCGGGTCAGCCATCTTGGAACGCATCAATTCAGGAGAAGACCCCGCTGATTTCATCAACCATTTACGCAGCTACTTATAGGAGTCATAAAGATTATTCACGCTGGTCACGGAGAAGGACAGGTTCACGAATCTCTTTCCTGTGATACCGCAATCGCAATTTCCAAAGGGGAAGAAAAGGAGAACAGCCATGATGATCATCGTTTTCAAGGATAGCGTCTCTGTGAAATCTCTGGGGAAGGTCATCCAGTACATCGAAGAGCAGGGGTTGAAGGCACATGTCTCGAAGAGCGACGGGAGGACCATTCTGGGAATCATCGGGGATGAACGCAGGATCGACAAGGAACTCGTTCGAAACTTCGAAGGCGTTGAAGAGGTTTTTCCTGCAATGAAGCCATTCAAGCTCGTCAACCGCGAGTTCAAGCAGGAAGACACGGTCATCCCCGTGAGAAATCTGAAGATAGGAGGAGGGAGCTTCTCAGTCATTGCCGGTCCCTGCGCAGTCGAGTCGCGCGAGCAGATTCTCGAGATTGCAAGCTTTGTCAAGGAAGAGGGGGCTACCATCCTCCGCGGGGGAGCCTTCAAGCCGCGGACATCCCCTTACAGTTTCCAGGGACTGGGTCTCAAAGGACTTGAATATCTTGCCGAAGCGAGAGAGAAAACCGGGCTCGCCATCATCACAGAAGTAATGGGGTCAGAAGAAGTCTCCATGGTAGAGGAGTACTGCGACATCTTTCAGATCGGAGCGAGGAACATGCAGAATTACAGGCTCCTGACCGCGGTCGGGAAGACAAGAAAGCCCGTTATGCTCAAGCGGGGTCTCATGGCAACGATCGAAGAGTTCCTTCTGGCAGCGGAATACATCTACTCGGAAGGAAATCCCAACATCATCCTCTGCGAGCGCGGAATCAGAACCTTCGAAACATACACGAGGAACACTCTCGACATATCGGCCGTCCCTATCGTGAAATCGCTTTCCCATCATCCAATCTTTGTCGACCCGAGCCATGCTGCGGGAAAGAGATCGCTCGTCCCTTCCCTCTCCTGTGCCTCCGTCGCAGCGGGAGCGGACGGAATTATGGTCGAAGTCCACCCCCGGCCAGATGAGGCACTATCTGACGGGGCGCAGAGTCTCTCCTTCAAAGAGTTTTCGCAGATGATGAAGGCAATCTGCACGATCGCCCGCACCCTCGGGAAATCGTTTGCAACAAGAAATCCCTTCAGCGACTCAGCGGATAGTTCCATGCAAAAGCGCAACGTTTTTATTGGCGACGCAACATGAGCCTGAATAGCTGCTGCCCGGATTATTCTTGCATAAGAAAAATAGGCGCTATAAATTATAAAGAGAACTTTAAAACGTATGATAAAGATCTCACCCGTGACAAAATGCGAGGGGATGCTGATTCCTCCTCCTGACAAATCGATAAGTCATCGGGCTCTTCTCCTGGGAGCCGTAGCTTTCGGAAAATCAGAGATCATCAATCTCTCCAGCGCAGACGATGTTCAGACGACTCAGAAGGCTCTGATGACCCTTGGGAAAAAGATCTATGACACGAAATCATCGGTCACAATCGAGGGGAAGGGATTTTCTGAGGGGAAAGAATGCACGATCGACTGCAGGAATTCCGGAACTACGGCACGTATGATCATGGGGCTTCTTGCCCCTGAGAAAGTTTTCATCAGGATCATCGGCGATGACTCGCTGACCAACAGGCCCATGGAACGTGTCATCTCCCCTCTGAAAAGGATGGGAGCCAGCATCACTTACCTCGACCGCTTTGGCTATCTTCCCGTCAATCTGAAAGGACAGGATCTTCACGGTGTGAGATACAAACTCCCCGTGCCGAGCGCCCAGGTCAAATCCGCTCTGCTTCTTGCCGGTCTCAAGGCAAAGGGGGGCACGACTATCATCGAACCCAGGCCTACGCGTGACCACACTGAAAGGATGTTGAACATGATGGAGGCGGACATCCTGATAAAAAGGAGCGATAGCGGCAGCGAAATCAGGATCAACCCCTCTGAACTCTCTAACTTCAAGATGAAGATCCCCGGCGATTTCTCCTCAGCCGCATACTTCATGGCTCTTGCCGCTCTTTGCCCGGGGAAGGGTTTGACGATATCCGACGTGAATCTGAACCCAACCCGGCTTGGCTTCCTGGAAGCCCTTCGAGCAATGGGAATGAGCATAAGAATGGACCTGGATGATGTGACACCAGAACCTGTCGGGAAGATCTTCATCAACGGGGGAAGTTTGAACGCCGTGGTCATCGATGCCGATAAAGTCCCGTATATGATCGATGAAGTCCCTCTTCTTGCCGTCGTTGCCACGCAGGCGAAGGGCAAAACTATCATACGGGGAGCAGAGGAGCTTCGTATGAAAGAAGCGGATCGCATTGGATCATTGGTGGAGGGCCTGATCAAGATGGGTGCCAGCATCGAGGCGACTGAGGATGGATTCATCATCGAAGGCCCGACATTGTTGAAGGGAGCTACCCTCAATCCCCATGGCGATCACCGGTTGGCGATGTGCTTTACCGTCGCCGCTTCCATTGCCAATTCTGATTCGATCATCAAAAATGAAGAGTGTGTTTCAATATCTTATCCAGTCTTTTATCAGGACTTCAACCGCCTCACTCTCCTTTAGCAGTGATTTTCGAGCGTGATATAATTCGAGCGCGTTTGAAGCAATGATGAAGCCAGCGGAGAGATGTCCGAGAGGCTGAAGGAGCACGCTTGGAAAGCGTGTGTGCGGGTAACCGTACCGTGGGTTCGAATCCCACTCTCTCCGCCATTCTGAATCACAATCCGATACAACTTCCTGATCATCATTTCCTGAAAGAAAGCATTTGCTGCCATTATCGGGAGGCTTCGCATCCTTTAAAGTATCTTCCGGTAGCGACAAAAATGAGAGACGACAGCAGAGCCAGGAGGCTGGCGTAAAGGAAAGTCCCTTCGGGCGAGATTTTTTCCCATATGATCCCTGCAAGAAATCCAGTAACAATGGCGAGCAGGCCGATGGTTGTGTGGAAGGTTCCGAGGACCGTTGCGCGTAGCTCTTTCGGGGCAAGATCCGAGGCGAATGCCCGCTGATTGCCATCCACCGCTGCATTCGCAATTCCATAGAGAGGAAAGAGGAAGATAAACGCCCCAATGGAACTGAACGTAGCAAAACCTATAGAAGTCAGGGCAAAGAGCAGGTACCCGATGATCAGAGATCGCCTTCTACCAATCTTATCCGAGAGCATGCCGAAAGGGATGGCGAAGAGGGTGTAGAAAACGTTGAAGAGTACGTAAAGAAGGATCGGCCCACTGGTTGACCACTCATCACTGAATGAGCCCCTTGCTTTCAACAGGAAGAACATGTAGCTGAAATTGGCGAAAGTGAAGAGACCGGCGATGTTGAGATAGAGCTTCAGAGGAGCGGGAAGGCTCTTGAGGCTTAGTCTAAGACTGATATTCCGTTTTTCCTCTTGCGGTTCCCTTACGAACCAGAGAGGGATGACCGAGAAGAAAGCCAGCAGGGCGGCAATTAGTATGATCATCTTGAACTGCAGCCCGGAATACCAGATGAGGAAGAAAGCCACGATTGAACCAAGAATTGCGCCCGCACTGTCGAATGCCCTGTGGATGCCGAATCCCTTCCCCCTCTCCTTCGGCATTGAATCGGCAATGATGGCGTCTCTGGGTGATGTCCTCAGCCCTTTGCCAACTCTTTCCAATCCGGAAAAGATGAAGACCTGCTGCCAGACCGTCGAGACTGAGAGAAGGAGTTTGAAGAAGGCCGATGTAAGATAGCCCGATAAGACGAAGACCTTCCTCCTCCCGCTCCTGTCCGACCAGTATCCACAGAGCACTTTCAGAATGCTTGAAACGCTCTCCATGGCGCCACTGGTCAGACCGATAATGATCCCTCCCCCGCCTAGCGCGGTGATGAACATCGGCAGAATCGGAAGAATCATCTCGCTGCTGACATCGTTCAAAAAGCTCACCACACCCAGGATGACGATATTGATCCCGATTCCTTTCAGAGCATTATTCTTCATGATTCCATCCATCTATCTGTAGAACCATTCTAATCTCCGTCACTTCTTTCTCATATGAATCGCAATTATAGCGGAAATCAGAGAAATAGAAAGGATCGCCTCTGAAGCTATTCATCACCATCTTCGCCTGCATGTGGATCGACGCCATCGCCCGGCCGGATGACATCATTTTCATAAATTGGCTATTATCCTACCGAAAACTATGCCATAATCGCCGAGGAAAAATCGAGGATCAGATCACAATGGAACGATTCATGACTCCTCTGTTCCTGACAACCATTGCAGGATTATCAACGGGCGCGGGAAGCCTCGTTTCCCTCTCTTTCAAGAAGATCAACCGGAAGATTCTCTCCCTGATGATGGGATTCTCGGCTGGCGTAATGGTCTACATCTCCTTTACGGAGCTTCTCACCAAATCGATCGCGTGGATTGGATTTCTCAATGCCAATCTTGCGTTTTTCGGCGGGATGTTCGCCATCGCTCTCATCGACTTTTTGATTCCGCACGACTACATAGAAGAGATGTCCCATCGCGGAAAAGTGAGAGATGACAGGGTCCTGCTTGCCGGAATCTTCACGGCACTCGGCCTTGCCATCCACAACTTTCCCGAGGGGATGGCTGTCTTTGCCGCATCGCTAAAGGACCCGCACATCGGCATCTCCCTCACGGTCGCCATCGCTCTGCATAACATCCCCGAAGGGGTTGCCGTTGCCATGCCCATCTATTATGCTACCGGGAGCAGGAAGAAGGGATTCATCTATTCATTCCTTTCTGGTGTTGCCGAGCCTGTCGGTGCTATCATCGCGATGCTCATACTCATGCCCTATCTTAACGACACAGTGCTCAACGCCGTCCTTGCTGCCGTGGGAGGATTGATGGTCTTCATCAGCTTTGATGAGATCCTGCCCGTCACGTTCCGGGACGAGGGTTCGCATCTCGCCATTGTGGGGATCATCGGCGGCATGATCGTCATGGCTCTCAGCCTTGCCCTCTTTTAACTGTATATATCAACCCGGTGATGCCCTTCCGCTGCGGGCGGATTGTGGCGCTTGGCCCCGGCCACCCGCCAATGGCGCTTCTGCATTATTTGGGGTTGAAGATTTGTCCAGCTAATCTTTCCTCTTTAGGATGGATTTAATTTGTCGCCTGGATTCGCGTTCGCGGTGGCCGAGCTCGATGCATTTGTTGAAAGCCTCGATAGCCTCCTCTGACCTCCTCACCTTTGCAAGGGCCACTCCCATGTTGAAATAAGCTTCTCCATATTCTGGAGAGAGAGCTATGGCAGTCCTGTACTCCAGGATGGCATCTTCGTGCTTCCCGAGCTCTTCGAAAGTATTGGCAAGGTTGTAATGGATGGAGGGGATGTTGGGATTCAGTTCTATCGCCCTTTTGTACTCGTCGACTGCTTCTCCAGGGTTCCCGATTTTCTTGAGAGCGAAGGCGAGCCCAAAATGGTTCTCCACATCGTCCGGCTTTTTGCTGAGCCTTTCCCTATACAGGGCGATAGCCTTATCGTACTGAGAATCTTCGACATACTCCCATGCCAGAAAATATTCAAGATCGATATCCTCGTACCCCTCCCCTCTGATGGCAAGCGCCCTCTCAAAGGACTGAACCGCATCCGAATGCTTCCCTTTCTCAGCATAAGACCTTCCAAGCCAATAGTGGGCAAGGAAGAGATTTGGATCCAGCTCTACGGATCTCTTCAGATGCCGTATGGCATCCCTGTACTCTTTCTGCTTGAATGCCCTGTGTCCCATCAAGAGATGAGAAGCACCAGGACTTGCCGCGGCGGCGGCATCGGCCATCCGTTTCTCTTCTGATTTCTTATGCTCCTCTGCTACGGGGGATGTCTTGACTTTTATCTCTTCTGCCACTTGTTTCACCTCGGACACCTCTGGCACTTCAGGAGCCGGTGGCTTCGGCTTCTTTGCCGGCGCGCTCTTTTTGACTGCAGCCCTCTTGACTGGTTTTACCGGTAAGCCATCACCCGCCGGGCCGGCCGGCAATTTCCCATTGGAAGGCATCTTTGGCTGAGCGCTTCCAGAAGGGGGGCCCGGTTTCGAGATCATTTTTTTCTCCGCTGTCTCTGACTGTAAGGTTTCCTTTCCAGGCGATGAGGCTACTCTTTCCTCTTTTTTGGAGCATGATAATGGAGAGGCTATCATGCATAGAAGGAGCAGGACGGCACTAGAGCAGGCTGAAAATCGGAGAAACGAGTCATTCACTGCACTGGCAAGATCTCTGGAGGCAAATTTTTTCTTCTTCTGAATCATTCAATGTATTATACATTTCTTTTCATCCTTTTAAAGCCACGCCATCATTCTGCAAGAGAATCTCCTCAATTTTCGTTCCTAAACTATTGTAGCTTTAATCAACGCTTTCTCATGACTTGTTATTTTAGGGAAGAATTGAGATAATTCTTGAACCTGAAGATTATGGGGCTTGAGTCCTGCGCAATTCACCCCTGTGAACCCCGTCAGGCCCGGAAGGGAGCAGCGGTAAACAGGAGAGTGGATGTGCCGCAAGGAATCTTGGGCCCCATCATGAGATTGATATCTCACACTGGTTGCACGAAAAAGGCTCGCTTGCCATTCGTTAAATACGGGACCAATGTGAATTGATAGAAAATGGGGAGGTAATAGAGTGTATCAGGTGCTGGCGAGGAAATGGAGGCCGCAGCGATTCGAGGATGTCATCGGTCAGGACCACGTGGTTGCCACTCTCCAGAATGCCCTGAAAAGCGGGAAGATCGGTCATGCCTATCTCTTCTCGGGGCCCAGGGGAAGCGGAAAGACTACTGTAGCCCGTCTCCTCGCGAAAGCCCTGAACTGCGAGAAGGGACCAACGCCGGCGCCTTGCAATAGTTGCACAATGTGTAAAGAGATCAGAGAGGGACATTCGCTGGATGTTATTGAGATCGACGCCGCCTCAAATCGAGGGATCGACGAGATCCGGGAACTGCGGGAAGAGGTCAGGTATGCCCCTGCAAGAGGGCGATTCAAGGTCTTCATCATCGATGAAGTACACATGCTGACCGTTCATGCCTTCAATGCCCTCCTCAAGACGCTCGAAGAGCCTCCCTCTTTCATCGTCTTCATCATGGCTACTACAGAGAAGAAGAAGGTACTGCCCACGATCGTCTCGCGCTGTCAGCCCTTTGACTTCAGGAAGATCTCCCACCAGACAGTCGTTCAGGAGATCAAGCGGATCGCCGGAGAAGAAGACCTGAAGATAAACGAGGAAGGAATCAACACGATCGTAGGATACTGCGACGGTTCCATGAGGGATGCCCTCTCGACGCTCGACAAGCTAATCTCCTTCTGCGGGAAGAATATCCAGGAAGACCAGATCAAGACAGTCCTCGGCTTTGCCGATCGCGAACTCATCGAAGAGTTCATAGGAGCGATCGCTGCAAGCGACGTGGAGAAGGTTCTCAAGCTAACGGCGAAGATCCAAGAACAGGGCCAGGACATGATGATATTCTTCTTCGAGCTCCTGTCGTACTACCGGAACCTCATCCTCGTGAAATCCGTTGAGAACGTCGATGAGATAACCTTCATTCCCGAAGATGAGCTCAAGAAACTGAACGAATTCGCGCAATCCTTCTCGCTGGAGGACCTCCTGCGGATCTTCCAGATCCTGATCGATTCCGAGGAGAAGCTGAAGAAGTCCACATATCCCAGGTACATCTTCGAAGCCACCTCCGTGAAGCTCGCTTCACTGGTTCACCTTGAACCGATCGAGAATCTCATCAGGAGCCTGAGAGGGGAGAGTGTGAGAACGGACAGGCCGGACGAAAAAGTCGTGCGGAAAGCCAGCGCAACCACTGGAGAACCACGGGGGGCAAGAAACGCAGAGGCAGAATCGCAAATTGGCATCGAAACAAGCGACTTGCGAGCAACAGGCGAGCAGCGAAGATCAGGAAGCCCGGGAACAACAGCAGGAACAAGGGGAGTAAGAGAACAGCAAGCAACAGTAAGAGTTGGAGAAGATGAGAAGATACTGATCACGTCAATCACTCCCTTTGAAAAGATGGAGGAGGATGATAGGAAGCCCGAACGGCCCGCCGATATCACCGAGGTCATCATCGAAAAAGTCAAAAGCGCCAAACCTTTTCTGAACTTGCTGCTCGGCAACGCCCATCTGAAGATATCCGGCAGAGTCCTGGAGATATATTTCACCGAGCTCTCCCCTATCTTCCAGGAGAGACTGGAAGATAAGGATACGATCGCTCTGATCGAACGGATCTCTTCTGAGGTTTACGGGGAAAGGTTGAGAGTGAAGTTTTTAGCTCCGCAAAAAGAGAAAGCTATCGCGGAAGAAAGACCCGAGGCAAAGGAGCAGGCGAAGAGGAAGGTCCTCTTCAAGGAGGTCTCCAAGGAACCGCTCGTCCAGAAGTTCATTGAGCAGTTCGACGCTACAATAACCGACATCAAAGAGCTGAAGCTTATGAAAGAGGTCGACAATGGTAAATCTAAGTAATATCCAGAAGATGATGAAAGAGGCTCAGAAGATGCAGGAGAAGCTTACCCAGGAGTTAGAGGAAATCGAAGAGGAAGCCTCTGTTGGCGGCGGGATGGTCACGATCAGGATGAATGGCCACAAGAAGGTCCTTTCCATTACGATCAATAAAGAGGTCATCAACCCCGATGACCCGGAGATGCTGCAAGACCTGATCCTCTCGGCCTTCAACGAAACCGATAGGAAGGTGCAGGAGAAGATTCATGAGAAGCTCGGCGGGCTCACCAGAGGACTCGGCATCCCGGGTCTCCCAGGCATCCCCGGCTTCTTCTAAATATTCTTCCCCTCACCGAAAGTTGAACACCCTGACACAGAAACGCCGGACTGCGCTTTTCCTCAAAATCTCTTTTCCATCCACCAACAAATAAGTTATTATTAATTATCGATAATTATATATAATATTTCGAAATAAAATTATTAATTATTAAAAAATTTTTCTTGACAAACAATGTTTTATTGAGTATATTATGATCGGAAGCTAAATATTGAAAATTATGGAGGTGCAACATGAATAAAACCAATGAGAAAAGAATCGAAAAAAGGCTTAAAAGTATCAAGAGAGGAGCTTACTGGTTTGGAGTTATTGGAAGGCTTTCCATCTTTTTTGGCATGCTTTATTTCATCTATGGTACGCTTAAAATAGTTACTACTTATATTCCATTGGAAGATTGGAAAGGACAAGGTCTTGAGCCTCTCTTAAAATCCATTTACACACTGATCTATGGGTGGTTATTCCTCTTTGCCCGTGATGCATTTGAAGCGATTGAACAAATCTTCAAAGAGATGGAGGATATTGTCTGATGCCAATTATTGTCAATTTAGATGTGGAGATGGCTAAAAAGAAGATCCGATTGAACGAGCTGGCTGAACAAATCGGGATTACTCAGGCTAATTTATCGAAATTAAAAACTGGCAAAGTAAAAGCGATACGTTTTTCAACTCTGGAAGCTCTCTGCAAAACCCTTTCATGCAAACCGGGTGATATCCTCGATTACATTGAAAAACCTGAAAGTCGAGAATAGTCATCTTGCTTCACAACGTTCACCGGCATTGAAAAAGAATCAGGAGAGCCAGCACACGAATTCTGTTTGTAGTATCTCAAAATTGAGTTAGAATTTAAATACTGGAAGGCTTGATTAAGAAATATGGTTGAAGAACCGATCAGGAAATTTGTTGAGGAGATCGTGAAGCTTCCCGGGATCGGGAAGAAGACGGCGATGAGGCTAGCCTTTCACATTCTGAAGATGCCTGCTGAAGAGGTCAAGGCACTCTCCAGCGCCATCGCCGATCTAAAGGATAAAATCCGGTTCTGCTCCTCCTGTTTCAACATCACCGATTCCGAACTTTGCAGGATCTGCTCCGATCCTGGAAGAGACAGGAAGACGATCTGCGTCGTCGAAGAACCGAGCAACATACTTCCCATCGAGCAGAGCGGTCATTATAAAGGGCTTTATCACGTCCTGATGGGCTCCATCTCTCCCATCCAGGGGATAGGCCCGGAAGATCTCAAGGTGAGGGAACTCATCAAACGGTTGAAAGGCGGGGAAGTTTCGGAGGTCATCATCGCAACTAACCCTAACGTGGAAGGAGAAGCCACATCCGTCTACCTCTCCAAGTTGATCAAGCCGCTGGGACCAAAGGTGAGCAGGATCGCTGTAGGACTTCCCGTTGGGAGCGACCTGGAATACATCGACGAAGTAACCATGTCCAAAGCCCTCGATGGGCGCCGCGATCTTTGAAATATTTTTCAAGCATTTGACATAATCACCTATCTTTAATAAAATTCTTTGCTTTAAAAGGACAAGTGGGGAGTCTCCTATGTTTGCGGTGATCAGTACCGGCGGAAAGCAGTATAAAGTCAAAAAAGGCGATATCATCGAGGTCGAAAAGCTAAATGCCAACGAGGGAGATGCAGTCGAGTTCGATAACGTTCTCATGATAAAAGATAAATCCAGGGTGATGATAGGAAAGCCTATTCTTCAAGGGGCGAAGGTCAGCGGGGTCGTCATGGATCAGAAGAAAGGGAAGAAGATCATCGTCTTCAAGAAGAAGAGAAAAAAACAATACCGCAGGACGAAAGGGCACAGGCAGCTCTTAACAAGCGTGAAAATTGAAGATATAATATCAATAGAGTAGGTTTTTCGGAAAAAGTATAATAAATTTTAACATACCATGACTTTTTGGAATGAATTTTACCAGAGGTTGATTTATGGCTCATAAAAAGGCAGGCGGAAGTTCAAGGAACGGACGCGACAGCAATTCCCAGAGACTCGGCGTGAAGCGATTCGGCGGGCAATTCGTGACCGGCGGCTGCATTATCGTTCGCCAGAGGGGAACCATCCTGAAACCCGGCAAGAATGTCGGCAGGGGCAAAGACGACACCCTCTTCTCCATGATCGACGGGGTTGTAAAGTTCGAGGATAAAGGGAGAATGGGAAGATTCGTCAGCGTGTATCCCGTTGCCTGATCGGCACATTCTCAAGACAGCCCATTACCATCCAAACAACATCATTGACTGAACCAGTGGCTTTCAATGCTTATGTGACCCGTATTTTCTACCAGTCTTCTTCATATAAAAAGTTTACTTTTAAGGCTTTAAAAGAATGTTTCTTTGAATGAACGAGTTCATATAAAATTTATCGAGATGTTTATTGACCATGCCAAGATCTACGTGAAGGGGGGAAGAGGCGGAAACGGATGCATCAGTTTCAGGAAGGAGAAGTATGTACCGAG
>JBFMGF010000008.1 GCA_040752675.1 Acidobacteriota bacterium | reverse complement strand
ATGCCAAGAAACGAGGAAAAGGAACGATCCAGATCTACACCCCCCCATAATAATCGTTGCTTGGAAGATTCCCCTCTGATAAAATCGCCCTTCGGGTCAACAAAGATCATGCGAATTATTTCCAGAGAAAATGAGCGGCGAGTCGTATCCTTCTTTGTTCTTGCCTGTTTTCTCTTCGTCCTGCTGATTTTTTCTGCGCCGCTGTTTGCATACCTTGAATATGGGAAACTATCCTCATTCAATTACCTTCTCTTCTCATCACTGTGCCATCAAATCCAGGAGAGGGCATTTTCTCTCTTCGGCCACCCGTGTGCTGTCTGCGCAAGATGCACGGGGATATATATAGGATTCCTGGTGGGCGTGAGCCTCTTTTCAATATTATGGCGCAGGAGACGGGATGATATCCCTGAGGAGTGGATCCTCTATCTTTCCACCGTGCCTGTAATTCTCGATTTTTTTCTGAATGTGCGCGGTGTGTATTCTTCCATCGCGCTTCTTCGGTTTGCGACGGGGTTTCTCCCTGGGTTGCTACTCCCCTTTTACATCATACCTGGCGTATGCGAGATTGTCCTCGACATGCGCGCGAGAGGATTGAAGAGTCCTGAAAAAGTAGATGAACTCTCTTTGAGAAATCTATCATGAGGAGGGAAAAATGGAAAAGCCTGATCTGTTGAAACCCGCACTGATCAGCGGGATCATTTTTGGCGTTACCTCTGCGATCCCCATCATCAGCATACTGAACTGTTTCTGTTGTTCGCTCATCTTTGCCAGCGGCATCCTGGCAGCATTTCTCCTGATCAGGGAGTCAGCAGTTCCCGTCACCTACGGATCGGGTGCCATGGTCGGCCTTCTCTCCGGCATCTTCGGAGCCTTTTCGATGACCATCGTCAATACCCTGGTGGAGATAACATTCGGCACGTACTTCAAGCAACTGGCACTCTCCCTCATACAGGATTTTCTCACGCAGTTGCCGCCTGATATCATGGGAAGAATCGAAGCGGAGCTTCAGAGGGAATTTACAATCTTCAACATGATCTTTGCGCTTTTCATCGCACTCATCATGTTCGGTATTTTCTCGACGTTGGGCGGAATCCTGGGAGTGGCTCTCTTCGGGAAGAAGAAAAAGGCTGGGGAACAGACTCCATCAGGCCAGGTTTAGTCCTGAAGGTTCTGGCAGCTGGCGGAAGTGTGTGGGAATCGAACCCACCACGGCTGACTCTCGCCAGCCGCCAACGGATTTGAAGTCCGCGCCCGACACCAGCCAGGGTTCACTTCCGCATCTATTATAAAGAATTTTCTCTTGATTTCCATTTCTTTTTCGTTCTAATATCAGCATCGTTTTAGATAAGACGCTGCTCTTTAAGAGAATGAAGGATGCAGGTAGCTGAAGTACTCATCATAATGGGGCTGGTAATCATCGTTTTCGCATTCGAGCTAATACCGCTCGAATTGATTGGGCTTCTGGTCATGCTCGCCCTCACGATCCTCGGCATCCTCCCCGCAGATCAAATCTTTGCTTCCTTCGGGAACCCCGCAATCATAATGATTGCAGGGATCATGGTGATGACCGGTGGGCTTATCCATAATGGAGTGGCGGATCATCTAAGCCGGAAGATGAATCAGCTTGCCGGAGAGAGCGAGAAGGGGATCACGATGCTTCTATTTTCCGCCACGGCGGCTGTTTCTGCCTTCATCAACAATGTGGCAGCTACCGCCATGTTCATCCCGGTGGCCGAGTGGGTTTCCAAGCGCTATCGAATGAACCCGTCGAAGTACCTGCTCCCCATCGCCTATGCCTCTCTCCTTGGCGGAGTCTGCACTCTGATCGGAACGTCCACCAATGTTGCAATAAGCGGAGCCCTGGAGGATTATCACATGAAATCCTTCACCATGTTCGAACTGACGCCGGTCGGTATCACGCTGGCCATCTTTGGCCTCGTATATCTCTTCTTCATTTCAGATCGGCTGCTTCCCAGGAAAAGGGTTTCCGACAAAGCGGAAGAGTTCCACATCAAAGAGTATCTCTTCGAAATAATTGTCCACGATGATTCCCCATATTCCGGGAAGCGGATCGCCGATATCGACTTCATAAAGAAGGCCAATCTGACAGTGGTTGGCATCGTCAGAGGGAATGAGAAGATGCTATCACCCAGCGAGAGGGAAGTCATCCATGGAGGAGATCTCCTCTTCCTAGAGGGAGACATAGGGAAGATCCTTCAGGTCAAAGGGATTGAAGGGATCGAGATCAAGTCCGACATCAAGATCTCCGGCAACGAAATAGAATCGGAAAAAGTGAAGATGGTGGAAGCAACTATCTCGTACAACTCTCCCTTCATCGGCAAGACCCTAAAGGAGCTGAACTTCAGGAATCGTTATGGCGTCAACGTCCTTGCCATCTACAGGAGGGGAGAATCTCTTGTTGAAAAGGTGGGGAAGATCAAACTGAAACTCGGGGATGTCCTCCTCGTTCTTGGACTCGAGGAGAATTTCTTCCGGCTCTGGAAAGAACCCAACATGCTCCTCATGGAAGATGTCATTCTGCCTAAATATAACAGGAACAGGGCTGTCCTATCCCTCGTCATTTTCACGCTGGTCGTTTTCGTCAGCGCTCTGGGACTGTTCTCTGCACCCATTCTTTTTCTGAGCGGAGCCACGCTCATGATCCTGTTCAGGACCCTCCGGATGCAGGAAGCCTATCAGTATCTCAACATGAGGATCCTCTTCATGATCGCCGGGATGATATCGCTTGCCAAAGCCATGGAGATCACGGGAACGGCTCTCTTTCTTGCTGGGATTGCCGTCGATGCATTCGGTTCGTATGGCCCCATATTCCTGCTCGGGACATTCTTCCTGATGACGGTCCTTCTCACCCAGCCCATCTCCAATGCAGCGGCGGCCCTTCTCATGCTTCCAATAGCGATCAATGCCGCAAAGCTTTCAGGAGTGGACGAAAGACCTTTCGTCATCGCCATCACGGTGGCGGCTTCATGTTCTTTCATCACGCCTCTGGAGCCGGCCTGTCTCCTGGTATTCAGCGCGGGGAGGTATAAATTCCTGGACTTTTTGAAAGTAGGGTTGCCGCTTACTCTCATAGCCTTTGTGATTTCCATGATACTAATTCCGAGACTATGGTCTTTCTGAAGAATATGACAGATAACCCTGCATGGTGGGGTCTTAATAACGGCGCTTCAATGACTCGTAGCCAAAGCGATTGACATAAAAGCGCAGGTTATGATAAAAAAGTAGGCACAATCTTCAAGAATATTAATGATTGATTTCGGGGGGAGAGATCCTTATGAGCGCCAGAAAGGATGCAAAGGAAATCCTCGATCGGTCTATTGCTCTCATAAAAGAGGTCTCATCAAAAATTCAGAAGGAAGCAAGCAGGACCTGGAAGATATCGCAGTTGAAGCTTGAGATCCTGGGCTTGAAGCGCGGGAGAAACGAGAAGCTGAGATCTCTAGCCGAGGAGGCTTTGTCCCTCGTGAGGGAAAGCAGAGTCCAGGAGTCTTCCTTGGAGATGATTGTAAAGGAGATAGACGAGATCGATGACCATATCAAGGCTCGGGAGAATGAGATAGAAAAGATCGAGAAGGAATACGCAGGCCACTCGTCTAAGGAGAGGGCAAGGATGGAAATCTCGAGAGAGAAAGGAACAAAGGGGAACTCCAGCATGGGCTCTAAGGCTGTTTCTTCAAAAGGTGGAGAGCCTGACCGGTCGGAAGACAACGAAGAGAACGACCACTATTCATCGGGAGAATGAAATAGGGGGCGAGAATTCCCGAATCTTGCTATATCGTTCTAGAATTCTGATCATTTTAAATTTGGCTCCTATGTAGTATCATATCTGCAATCTGAATCGGTGGGGCTGTGGCGCAGCTGGGAGCGCGCTTGAATGGCATTCAAGAGGTCACGGGTTCGATCCCCGTCAGCTCCACCAATTTTATAGAAGACCGCATTTGCCGCGATGATAGTCTCCCGACAGATCCTGAAAATACTCTTCCGTATAGATGAAAGTCTTCGAAACAAGTCTATTCATCATCGCTTTTATGGTCCTGAGCTCCGGCTCTATCACGCTGGATCATGCTCAGCGGAGAGATATAGCTTACGTAAAGAAGGTCATCGATGGCGACACCGTTGTTCTCCGGATCAATGGAGAAGAGGGGAGAGGAAGGTGTCAATTGCTCAGGAACTTGTTAATGTCTCTGAGGCGTCCCAGAACGACTAGGATATCGTTCTTCTTCAAGATCAATTCCGGTTCCGGTTGAAGTCTTTCCTCCTCTCCTCTATCCAAGATTCTCTTAACGGCGAGTATGTTGAGATGGAATCTTCCGCGAAAATCGCTCTCCCTGAGAGATCTCCCCTCGAAAGAAGCGGGAAGAGGTATCTCCCGGATCGTCAGCTCTTCGGGAAGTGAGAGATAGCTCGTGATATCTTCTCCCCTCTCTCTCCTCAGATATCTGGAAAGAAGCATCTTCCTCTTCAGGATCTCCCTGTCGAAAGCTCCTATAACATCCCTCCTCGTTATGATTCCAAGAAATTTTCTGGAACCATTCCCTTCGATGACCGGAAGATGACCCATCTCCTGAAACCAGAACTTCTCCATGATGTCGGCGATGGAATCTCTTGCCGTTACCGTCGGCACCTCTTTGGCCAGGTCCCAGGCGATGACCAACTCCTTTGGTTCTCTTTCTGCGAGGCTTTCCTTGATATCGTGCAGGTCGATCACTCCGATGAAGTTTCCCGCCGAGTCCCCCACGTAAAGGTAGTTGCTCCTGCCCGCCAGAAACGAACGCATGACATCTTCCAGCGGGGCATCCTGCGGAGTGAGTCTGACATCCTTTCTCATGATATCCTCGACGCGGATGGACCGCAGGGCAATCTCCTCGAACTCGAGTTCCAGCTTGATACCTCTCTGAGAGAGCTTTTCCGTGTAAAAGGATTCCTTCTTGAGCGCGCGCGAGGATAGCCCTGCGATTGCACAGGTGAGCATGAGGGGAAGAATCATGTCATACTCCTGGGTCATCTCGAATAGGATGAGTATGGCCGTGATTGGAGCATGGGTTAGCGCGGCGATCGTTCCGCCCATCCCTGCCAGAGCATAGCCTCCGGCGGGACCGCTGATCTCAGGGATATAGCTATTCATGATGTTTCCGAAGATACCTCCAAGACAGGCACCCAGGAAGAGCGTTGGAGTGAAGATTCCGCCAGATCCCCCCGATCCCACGGTGATGCATGTTGCCAGGATTTTCATTAATAGAAGGGAGGCTATCGAACGGAGAAGGATCTCCCCATTTAAGATCTGTGTGACTCCTTCGTAACCATTCCCCCAGACCTGTGGGGTTGTGAAGGCCATGAAACCCAGGAAGACTCCGCCTGCAGCCAACCTGATGTAGAGAGGCAGTGAGATGACGTTAAGGATCCTTTCAAAGAAAGGCAGGGAAACTATGAAGAGATTGGCAACAAGTGTGCAAGCCAGTCCCAGCAGGGCATACACCAGCAGCTCCCATGGGTTCAACATGTAGAGATGAGGAATGGCATAGAGAGGTCCTGCTCCCATGAAGGTACGCGAGACGAGCGTGGCTACAATGGATGAGAGGACGAGAGGACCGAATACCTCCATGGCGAAATTGCCGATGATGATCTCCATGACGAAGAAGGAGGCTCCTATGGGAGCATTGTATGCTGCAGACATTCCAGCCGCTACGCCGCAGCCGATCAGGATGCGCAGCTTATCTCTTGGCACATTCAGGAAATCTCCGATTCCTGAAGCAAAAGCGGCTCCGAGCTGCACGATGGGACCCTCTCGTCCCACGGAGCCGCCTGTCGAGATCAGAAAGACTGATGAGATGGATTTGAAAAATACGTTCTTGAGTGGGATGCTCCCGCCTTTTAGAGAGAGAGCCTCCATGATCTCCGAAATTCCCTCTCCTTTCCTCCCTTTGAGCCACAGGTGGATGACGAGACCGGCAATCAATCCTCCCATGGCGGGAACGAGAATTTTCATCACCGGCGATAACTTCATGGCGATGTCGAGAAGAGAGAGCTCGAAAGAACCAGAGTAGAACCTCATGAGAAGGGAGGAGCAGGACCTGAAGAGGATGGCACCGAGACCGCCGCAGAATCCTATAGCCAGGACGAGGAGAAAGAACCAGGTATTCTCTTCAGGATGGATGGCATCTTTCAGTTTAAGTAAGCGAGAGATAGAGGAAAGGCGTCCCTTCTTCATAAAGAAAAATGATACACGCGCCGCCGATAGAATAAAAGGGGGTTTATTAAAATGACAAAGGTATTGACTTGGAATTCGAGTAGGATAATATATCAGTAACATGGACAAGAAAAAGATCATCATCGTAGATGATGAAAAAGACATCAGAGAGCTCGTGACGGAAGTCATGATAGGTGAAGGTTTCGAGGTCGATGCAGCAGCCACGGGTCATGAGGCCCTCGACCTGGTCAAGAACAACATTTATGACGTGGCCATAATCGACTTCAACCTGCCCGATATGGACGGTCTGACACTGCATCATGAGTTCAAGGTGATGGATAAGGAGCTTGCCGACAATACGATTTTCATCTCAGGGTTGATCCAGAGCAAGGACAATCTCGATTACTTCTTTACGCACAGCGCAGGCTTCCTTCCCAAACCTTTCCGAATAAAAGATCTCATTTTTTCAATTAAGAAATTAGTCGAGTAGACGGGGGGGCGGGAGCTTACTCAAGCTGGATGTTGTGCTTCAGCCTGAAGACGAGGAAATGACCTATGGAGACCCAGTCTTCGCATTTCCGGCACCAGACCCGAAGCTGAAGAAATCTCCGTATCCGCTTGATGACCGATGGTCTGTAATACAACGGCATGGTTAAAATTCCTTCCTCGTTTTTCAATCTCTGAAATTATAAATACTTCGATTTTTTCTTTTTTCAAGCAAAGATGCAGGTCTTTGCTATAGTGGCATATTGTGATAATGGGAGGAACTGGCTACCGGATGGATGATGCAAGCTTACCGGCGATCTTGTTGAGGATATGTGATCGGTGGAGAAATGGAAAGATCGGCTTTCTCCGGACTCCCAGCCTCTTAAGGTCCTGGAGGATCTCTCTGTGATTGTTCTGCATCTTCAAACCTTCGATGAAGGCATTACGAGCCTCCAGCCGCATCCCCGCAAGAAGGTATACATAGCCAAGATTGTGAAAGAGGTCCGGATTGTAAAACTCCAGTTCCACGGCTTTCTTGCAGAGGTTGATAGCTTCTTTCACATCCTTGGTCACGATGCCGACGCAGAGTCCGTAATATGAAAGGTACCGGGACTGAGGGACCGCCTTCCCATATTTCTTCTCAAGATCCAGAGCTGCCTCGAAGTGGACAAGCGCATCCATATGGTTCCCCTTCTTCAGTTCCTTCATTCCTTTCAGGAAGCAGGATTCAGCGGGCTTACACAGCATTTTTATGCACCTCTCGATCTAAAAAAGCTCCACGCTACAATCTAATCTCTAGAATGAATTTTTTCAATCCTTATATTAAGGGGAGTTTCAGCGGACTCTTAGATCCCGATCTGTTTTATGAGCTGGCTGTTTACTTTGATATCTTTTCTGGCGCGAATATGCTGAATGATCCCGTCGATGAGCACCTCGCGTTTGCTGCTGAGAAGATTTTCTTTGAATGTCTCTTTTTCACTGGCGAACCTCTCGGGGCTGATGAGGACTACGTCCTGGATCTTTGCAAGGATGGCTCCGTGCGGCGTCTTCACAGGACCAGCCAGATCGCCCGGAGAATATCTGAGTAACTCCTCGATGGTGGAGGGAACGCTTCCTACTTCAGGAATGACGTGCCTCCTTGTGATCTCTCTGGCATGCTTGACTTCCAATTTCAGCTTTTTTGCCAACGATTCGATATTCCGACCACTTTCAATCAGAGCGACTCTGAGGAATTCGTAAGCCTTCTCGGCAGCCTTCCGCTGTCGCAAATCGAGGACCACGTCGTTCCTGACCTCTTCGAAAGCTGGGATTTTTGCTTCCTGCTCCTCCGTAAAGAGAAGGATTGAAAGACCCCGGGCGACGGCGACTGGACCACCTATCTCAAAAGGCTTTAGAGAGAAGAGAACCTTCTGGAATTCGAGTGCCGTTCCTGTTTCGGGGACTCTCTGTTCCCGCGTGATGAACCCTGTATCCATGATCGGAAGGGCGTACCTCTTGGCCACTTCTTCAAATCTCTCGGAGCTGGTCATCTCCGCTCTTATCTTGTTCATCTTGCTTTCCAGGAGATCCTGCGTCTTCTCGTATTCTAGTTCCCGCATGATCCTGTCCCGTGCCTCTTCCAGAGTAATCAGTCTTTCCGGAATCTTCTCCGTGACCTTGATGATGTGATAGCCGAACTGGGTCCTGACTACGTCGCTGATCGCGCCGACGGCAAGAGAGAAAGCAACATCCTCAAACTCTTTGACCATCATTCCTCTCTGGAAGCGTCCCAAATCGCCTCCATTGGGAGAAGAGCCTTCGTCCTGTGAGAACTTCTTCGCCAGCTCTTCGAAACTTTCTCCCCTCCGCGCTCTGCTCAGGATCTCTTCGATATCTTTTTTGGCTTTCTCATCTGTTTCCGGTGTTGAGTTTGGATCAACCTTTATGAGGATATGCTTTGCTGCGACCTGTTCAGTCTGCTGGAAGTCAGAGATGTTGTTCCGGTAATAGACTTTGATATCGTTTTCAGTAATCTGGACTTCCTTCTTTAAATCATCTCTGGAGAGGACGATGAATTTTGCTCTTCGAGATTCCGCCTTCCTGTATCTGCCGTTGTTTTCGAAGAAATGGGCTCGTGCTTCTTCGTCACCGACGCTGACCTCGTTTTCGTAGCTTGCAGAACTGAGAAAGATATAATCGAAAGAAACCTTTTCGTTAGTCTCTCTGTATTCGCGTTCGAGCTCTGCAGGAGAAATAAAGACATTGTCTGCAATCAGGTTTCTCCACTTTTCCATGATGATAGAATCGCGGATTCCGCTTTCAAATTCGCCGATATCGCGTTCGGTGGCTCTGAGGAGCCTCGTGTACCTTTCCTTGCCTATGAAAAGGCCATTTTCCATGAAAGCCGGATAGCTCATGATCTTCTGAGAGACCTCTTCGGGCGTGGCCGTGATACCTAAAGCCTTCGCCTCCTGAAGGATCATCTTTTGCTCGATCAGAGTGCCGATGACCTGGGCTCCTAGATTCAGATTCTTACGAATCTCGGAGTATCTATCCCCGTATAGACGGGAATAGAATTCATCGATATTTTTTGCCGATCTGATAAACTCGGGGATACTGACCGGTTCACCATCGACGAGTGCAGCCCAATCGGGAGCCTCTTCTTCTCGACCCCTCTGTCGAAATCCACCTCCTCCCCAGACGGCAAAGATTGTGATGATGAACGAGGCCACGACGAGAAGCAGGATCCATTTTAGATGCCTCAGATTCTCCCTTAAAACATTGAGCATATCCTTTTCCTCCGAGTTAAAAGATATAAAAAATGATATGTTAAACCGATGCATTATTCAAGAGATATCCCAGAAGTGCACCGGAAGTAAATTGAAAAAGAATAGTGATTATGTTACTATAACTTGAGTTTTGCTCCTTTGTATGATGGAATTTCTAAGGCAATTGTAATAAGGATGACCGCTAAAAAGAAGATCCATCCAAATATCATACTGGACTGGTTTAACATCACTTACCGCAGTTTATTCTTTATCATTCTTGGCATCATCATACTTGCAGGAATAATCCTCTTCGTTGCCTATTATGTCCGGGAGAGCTCTCCGAGAGCCGAGGCTAAGGAGGAGATCAGCAGGGCCAGATCTCTCCTGAAGGAAGCAGAGGATTACATCGGCGACAGCAAGCTGTCGGAACTGAAGGAGAGTGCCAGGAATAATCTCGGTCAAGCCGAGCTGGAATTTGAGAGGAAGAACTACACCGATTCCAAGATAGCCTCCATTCGCTCGCAGAACCTCTCGCAGAAGATCATAGATATTGCCAGAGGAGAGCAGACGACAAGCACCGAAGTAAGGTTTTACAAGCTTGAGGGGGATGTCAAGGTTAAAAAAACAGGGATGTTCAACTGGGAAAGCGTCACACCCGAGACACGGCTTCGATTCGGAGACCAGGTCAAGACATCCTCAACTTCCAGCGCTCAGGTCATCTACTTCGATGGAACTATCACAACCATCAGTCCGGGTTCCCTCGTCGAGATAAAAGAGATGTATGAGGACCCGAGGACTAAGATACAGAAAGTCCATGAAAGATTGAACTGGGGAACTCTCTCAGCATCAACCCAGAAGCGCAGGACAGAAGGTTCTTTCCATGAAGTGTCCACTGAGACGGCCAGCGCCAGGTCGACCCATGAATCCAGTTTTCGCGTCAGCTATGATAAAGACACGAAGGAAAGCGCTTTCGATCTTTACGCCGGGTCCCTCGAGGTCTCATCGCCGGCCGAGAAGATATTCTTGAACAGGCCAGAGCGGCTGAAAGTCAAGAAGGGTGGGAAGATCGGTTCGAAGGAAGTAATCCCCCCTCCTCCCAAACCGATATCGCCTGCCGACCAGAAGATATTCGTCTACGCCAATCCCGCCAGCGCATCGACGACCCTGGTTTGGGAGAAAGAACACGGGAGCGCCAGATACCATCTCCAGATATCCAGCCTTCCGCTTTTTACGAATTTAGTCGAGGACAGGAAAGATATGAAAGAGACCTTCTTCGAAGCTGCTTCTCTACCGCAGGGGAGCTACTACTGGAGGGTCTCGACGATCAATGAGATAGGGATCGAAGGAAACTTCTGCGAGGCGAGGAAGTTCAAGATCAGTTCCGCTCAGCTCCGCGATAAGAGCGACACGATTCCGCCCGGAGTCGAGATCAATGAATTCCTTCAGACGGGACCGCTGGTCATTATCAACGGCAAGACCGAACCGGGCGCCACGCTCTGGGTGGACACGGAGCGGGTGGATGTTTATGATGATGGCGTCTTCTATTCCGTAGTCAAATTGAGGAAGGAAGGGTGGAATGAGATTTCCATCGTGTCCCAGGATGCCTCCGGAAACGAAACCAAGATAAGGAAACGGGCCTATCTGGAAGGTTTTTACTGATGCGATGATGAGGAGATAAGAAATGACATGGAATCCGAGGTCACTGCTCAGTCTTTTTTCGAACGATCTTGCGATCGATCTTGGGACGGCCAATACACTTGTCTTTGCTAAAGGTAGAGGGGTTGTCGTAAGTGAGCCTTCCATAGTTGCCGTGAACCAGAAGACGGGAAAGGTTGAAGCGGTCGGAAAAGAAGCTAAAGAGATGCTCGGCCGGACTCCGGGGAATATCATTGCTATCCGGCCAATGAAGGACGGGGTCATCGCTGATTTCGAGCACACGGAGAAGATGCTCGATTACTTCATCAAGAAGGCGCACAACAACAGAAGCTTCGGCGTCAGGCCAAGGATCATCATTGGAGTCCCCTCGGAGATAACGCAGGTGGAGAAGAGGGCCGTGAGGGATGCTGCACTCAGGGCCAAAGCGACTGAAGTCTACCTTGTTGAGCAGGCTATGGTAGCTGCTATCGGAGCCGGACTGCCAATCAAGGAGCCCACCGGAAACATGATTGTCGACATCGGCGGAGGAACGACGGACGTGGCCGTCATCTCGATGGCAGGGATTGTGTACAGCAAGGCTCTCCGTGTCGCCGGCAACGAGATGGACGATGACATCATTCAGTACATCAAGAGAAAGTACAACCTTCTCATCGGTGAGAGAACAGCCGAAGAGGTCAAGATTAAGATCGGTTCTGCCTTCCCGCTCGATGAGGAGATGACCATGGAGATCAAGGGAAGGGACCTCATCGAGGGGATTCCCAAGACCATCACAATTTCCGATGCCGAGATCAGGGAAGCCCTGAGTGAGACGGTAACCATGATCATCGGTGCGGTCAGAGATGCGCTCGAGCAGACGCCTCCCGAACTTGCAGCGGACATCGTCGACAAAGGCATCATACTGACGGGCGGAGGGTCCCTTGTGAAGAATCTTGACAAGAGATTGAGGGAAGAGACAGGTCTTCCCATTTCCATGGCGGACGAACCACTCGCCTCAGTTGTGCTCGGAACAGGGAAAATGCTCACCGATTTCAACCTGTTGAGAAAAATCTGCATCGATTGATCTGATGGCGCGGAGCTGGAATGTGTGATGACGGCACCTGGATATGAACATCATCTCAAAAGAAAGAAGGGCGCCAATTCTTCTCATCTTTATCTTATTTGCCCAACTTGTAATCATTTCAGGACAGATTAAGGAAGATCTGGAAACGACCGTTCTGGAGAAGGTCGTTCACAGGATCACTGATCCCATTCTAAGAATCGGTTCGTCTGCGGTCCTATGGACCGGCTCACTGCTGGGGAATTATATCTTTTTGATCGAAACGGAGAAGGAAAGGGAGCTTCTTAAAAAAGAGCTCGAGATACTAAGGCTCAGGGAGATGCTTTGGAAGGAGGAGAAGAAGAGACTGAAGAGGATGGAAGAGATATTTGGCAGCGTAACCTTCGACATAGGAGATCATCTTTTTGGCGAGGTTATCTTCATGAATGCGACGGAGTCGGGCCAATCTGCCGTCATCAATCGAGGTTCCAGGGATGGCGTCAGGAACGGGATGAACATTGTGACCTCTCAGGGACTGGTGGGAAGGGTCAAAGAAACTGGAGAGAGATTCTCGAAGATATTTCTCTTGACCGATCCCTCCAGCAGGATCGCGGTCCGGATAGTGAAGGAAGATGGAAGAGAGATCCAGGCGATCCTGGCGGGACGCGGCGACCGATGCTTGCTTGACTTCATGACGGGCTCTTACGAGATCGCCGTCAACGACGATGTCGTCACTTCGGGAAAGGAAGGGATGTATCATCCCGGTCTGAGGGTGGGCTTCGTGGAGCACATCGAGGAAGGAGGCGGAGAAAGGATGATCATCATCAAGCCCGCCATCGACCCCAACCTTCTAAATGAGATCATAATACTAAAAACTCTACCGGAAAGCATTAAGTGACTTACCCTGGATTTCTGAATATATTATCTAGAGGTTGTCATCTATGAAGATCGTGAGAGTCATCATCGCTTTGATCTGCGCTCTGCTTGGTGATATATTGGCGAACAGGTTGTTTCCATATGGAAAAGACTTTTTCGATCCGTACATGCTTGTCATCGTTTATTTTGGAACGATCTCTAAACCGGTCGGCAGCATTTTCATCGGAACCGCGGCAGGTCTTGTCCAGGACACATGGAGAGAACTGATCTTCGGTCTCAATGGATTCAAGAAGACGCTGGCAGGATATCTGATTTCTGTTTTCGCAGCGATATTCGATGTCACCGGGTTAATGGCCCGCGTGACTATTCTGGCAATTGCCACCCTATTTGAT
Source organism: Acidobacteriota bacterium (assembly GCA_040752675.1). Taxonomy (NCBI): domain Bacteria; kingdom Pseudomonadati; phylum Acidobacteriota; species Acidobacteriota bacterium. Next base: position 32,119 of record JBFMGF010000008.1, on the reverse strand, counting down.
TCTCTCGTGGAAGCAGGGCTCATGCTACTCGTCGGGAGGAGCTGGGATATGATGCTGTTTACTTCTGCAGCAGTGAGGGCCATAGGCAATTGCATCGTCGGTCTTGCCATCTTCTTCATCATCGGGAAGGTCTGGAGAAGGAGCTACTCTGAAGAAACGCCATGAAGATGGATTACCGGGAAAGAAAAGAGTTCAAGGATTACCATGAGGAGAAGCGGCTCGAGAGAAGGATCCTCTCGATCAAATATCTCACGATTTCAATCCTCATTCTCTTCCTCCTCGATTTCTGGTACCTTCAGGTCATCAGGGGCAAGCATTTCGCACTCAAGGCGGAGAGCAACAGGCTTAAGACCGTGCAGCTTAGGCCGCACAGAGGGGTCATCAAGGACCGGGAAGGGAAGATCATCGCCAGCAGCAAACCATCCTTCACAATCCTCATCAACCGGGAGAGGGGAGCCGATCTAGGGAAAAGCCTCGAACGCGTAGCCTCCCTCCTGCGGCTGGATCTAAAAGAATTGGGATCCCGTCTGCAAAAGATGAAGAATTTTACCGAGACGGAGCCTCTGATCGTTAAGAAAGATGCCACATTCGAGGAGGTCGCCGTTATCTCAGCCCATCTTGATGAACTCTCACATGTCTCCATTCAGGAAGACTTCAAAAGACATTACGATGGCAGGGGAGTCGCTCATGTCGTCGGGTATGTAGGCGAGATTTCGGAGAGGGAATTGAGGCAGGAAAGGGAGACATTAGGCGCGGAAATAGGGATGGGAGATGTCATCGGTAAATCTGGGATCGAAAAGAAATACGACGGCTGGCTGCGTGGAGAAAAGGGTTTCAAGCTTGTGGAGGTGGACAGCATGGGAAAGGTCATCAAGGAGGTGAAAGAGAGAAAGGCCCCCAGAGAGGGGAATCCGCTCTTCCTGAGCATTAAGATGGATCTTCAGGAGGCTCTCATGGATGCGCTGAATGGAGAGGTCGGCGCTGCTGTTTTCCTCAACCCTAAGACCGGAGAGATATATGCTCTGGCCAGCAACCCATCATACGATCCTAATGAGTTTGCCGGACATTTGCCATCTGCCAGGTGGAAAGAACTCTCCTCGGACCCCAGTCATCCAATGATGAACAGGGCCATCCAGGCCACCTATCCCCCCGGCTCCACGTTCAAGGTGCTCATTGCGATTGCAGCTCTCGAGAAGGGAATCATAACGGAAAATACTACCTTTTATTGTCCAGGTTCCACCATCATTTACGGGAGGAAGTATTCCTGCTGGAAGGAGGGAGGGCATGGGGTCGTAAACCTTCACCGTGCCATCGTTCATTCCTGCAATGTTTACTTCTACCGCGTGGGAAGCATGCTCGACATCGATGATATCGCCCATTACGCCTCGCAATTCGGCTTTGGAAAGCCAACGCGCATCGATCTGTTCTATGAGGTAAATGGCATCGTTCCTTCATCTCTCTGGAAGAAAAAGATATACAACGAGGAGTGGTACAAGGGGGAGACGATTTCGGTGAGCATCGGCCAGGGACCGCTGAAAGTAACTCCTCTTCAGATGGCTACGTTCATCAGCGCCATAGCAAATGGCGGGTATCGCATCACCCCCACATTCAACATGGAAATGCGGGCGGCAAATCGACCCGAAAAGATAAGAGGTCTGAGCGAGGAGACTCTGCGAATCGTTCAGAATGCCCTGCGGGGAGTCGTCAATGAGGGAGGGACAGGATGGAGAGCGAAGATTGAGGGAATCGAGATCTGCGGAAAGACCGGCACGGCGCAGCTCACAGCCGCCACCGCTTCCAAAGATACTCAGTTGCTTCCTAGAGAAGAGAAAGAGCACGCCTGGTTTATCGGGTACGTTCCTTATGAAGACCCAGTGATCGCCTTCGCCATTCTAATTGAGCATGGCGGATTCGGCGGCGAGGCGGCCGCCCCCGTAGCGAAGAAAGTCCTTGAGGTCTTCTTTAAGGCTGAGGAATATAAAAAACCGACGATGACTGCACATGCAGTAGATGCGGGTAAAAATGCTGGAACGATTGTCACAGAGAATTGATGCGACCTTTCTGATCGTGATCCTTCTGATCATGTCGATCAGCATCATCACGCTTTACAGTTCAGTGAACTCCGCCCAGAGCTACAAGGCTGATCTCTACAGGAAGCAGATGCTCTGGTTTGTTGTCGGCACGGCCTTGATGATCCTCACACTTCTTGTCGATTATCATCTCCTGTCTGCTTTTTCTTACATCATCTACGGGGCTTCCATCGTCGCGCTTATATTCACCCTCATCTTCGGGAAGCATATCTCGGGCTCGAAGAGCTGGATCACGCTTGGGCCCTTCAATATCCAAAGCTCCGAGCTTTGTAAAGTTTCGGTCATCCTGCTTCTTGCCACGTTCCTTAACGCAAAGAGAGGAGAGAAATTAGGATTTTTCAATGTCCTGGGAATTGTTGCCATCGTCGGAATCCCGCTTTGTCTGATCCTCCTTCAGCCTGACCTGGGAACGGCATTGACCTATCTGCCGATTGCCTTCGTCAGCATGTTCCTTTCCGGCATACGGTTCAGGACGTTGCTAACGCTGTTCCTCATCATGATTGTCATGGCGCCTGTCGTCTGGCTGAATCTCAAAGATTATCAGAGGGAAAGGATCTTTACCATTCTTGATCCATCGCGAGACCCGTCCGGCTCCGGATATCAGCTTATTCAATCCAAGATCGCAATCGGTTCAGGGATGCTTTTCGGAAAAGGGCTCTTCTCGAACACTCAGAGCAGGCTTGACTTCCTGCCCGCGCAGCATACCGATTTTATCCTTTCCGTGTTTGGCGAGGTGGCAGGCTTTGCCGGAATTTCGTTCGCCATTCTTCTCTATGCCATTCTCTTCAACAGGATGATCGACACGGCGCGTGTGGCGAGAGACAGGCTCGGACTCTTCATATCTATCGGGGTTCTGAGCATGATTGCCTTTCAGGCCTTCATCAATATGGGCATGGTTGTCGGGTTGCTTCCCACCATAGGGATCCCTCTTCCCCTCCTTAGCTACGGCGGCTCATCGGTCGTATCGACGATGATGGCGCTTGGTCTGGTCATGAACGTGAGGATGAACCGCTTCGCCAACTGAATGGAATAGCTCTCGGGTTTGGTCGCTAAGAAAAGCATCATCGGGTAAAGCATTTTTTTCTTGGGCTGTTTCAATAGTCCTGTATGTCGGGTAAAATGGAAGTAAAATCGAGGATGAGAGGATGCAGAACGTTTTCAGAGAAATAGAGAGGTTTCTCTTTGAGGTAGAGAAACCGTCTAGATACATCGGCGGAGAATGGAATGCTATCCGGAAGAATCCGGAGGAGGTAAAGCTAAAGCTGGCCCTCTGTTTTCCCGACCTCTATGAGATCGGGATGTCCCATCTTGGATTGAAGATCCTTTACAACCTGTTGAACTCCGACAGAGAAATCCTGGCAGAGAGGGTCTTCGTTCCCTGGATCGACATGCAGAGTCGAATGCGTCAGAGGAAGATCTCTCTTTTCTCTCTGGAGAACCATCTTCCTCTCTCTTCATTCGATGTCGTTGGATTCTCCGTTCAATACGAGTTGAACTACACTAATATCCTCTCCATGCTGGATCTGGGGGGTATCCTGCTCAGGAGCGGAGACAGGAATAAGTCTTCTCCCATCATCATAGCGGGAGGGCCCGCTCTCTTCAATCCCGAGCCTCTGGTTCCTTTCATCGACCTGTTCTTCATCGGGGATGGAGAAGAGTCTATCATGGAATTTGTCAATCTCTTCAAGAGGCTGAGATTGGAGGGTGCTGGAAGAGCTGATATTATAGAAGCGGCAGCGCGAATGGAAGGTGTCTATGTCCCGTCGCTCACTATCGAAAGGAAGGCAGAGAACGGATTCGTGATACCCGCGCCATCTGGCTCTACTGGATTTCCAATCCACAGGAGGCTCACAGAAGACATCGGGTCGTTTCCGTTTCCCGAAGATGTCGTCGTTCCTCACTGCGAGATAATACATGACAGGGTTTCTTATGAGATCATGCGAGGCTGCCTGACAGGGTGCCGCTTCTGCCAGGCGGGATACATTTACAGGCCGAGACGCGAGCGAAATCCGGAGAGAGTCAAGGAAGCCGTCAGGAGAAGCGTCGCCCACACTGGCTATGAAGAGGCTTCTCTAACCTCGCTGAACTCCGGCGAATACAACGGAATCGGATTCCTCCTCTCTTCCCTGATGGAGGATTTTTCAAAGAATTTCACCTCCCTTTCGCTCCCTTCGCTCAGGCCATCGAGTCTTACGGAAGAAATCATCAGGCAGATCAAGAGGGTGAGAAAGACAGGTTTCACGATTGCCCCTGAAGCAGCCACGGCTAGGCTGAAAGCCGTCATCAACAAGAACATAGAAGAAGAGCAGGTTCTTACGGCGGCAGATCTGGCGTTCCGGGAAGGTTGGGAACTCCTCAAGCTCTACTTCATCATCGGGCTTCCCACCGAAACCGAGGACGACATTAAGGCGATCGCGGGATTGGTTCACAAGATCTCGAAACGTGTGCGTGTTACAGCGGGGAGAGGCGGAAGGATCAATGTTTCCATCTCTTCTTTCGTTCCAAAGCCTCATACCCCCTTTCAATGGCTTCCGATGGAGAGGGTGGAGGAGCTTGAAAGGAAGCAGAAGTTCTTAAAAAGGGAGCTCTCCAGCAATTTCGTGAGGATCAAATGGCACGATACCAAGATGAGTTTTATGGAAGCAGTCTTCTCGAGAGGTGATAGAAGGTTGAGCGATGTCATCGAAAGAGCCTTCAAACTCGGCTGTCAGTTTGACGGCTGGAGCGATCGGTTCAATTTCTCATTATGGAAAGAAGCCTTTATATCGAGCGGTATCAACCCGGAAGAGTACGCTTACCGGAGGATGGATGTCACCGAACCCCTGCCGTGGGACATCATCGATACGGGGGTGAAAAAGAGTTTTCTAGCGGGAGAGCTGGATAAGGCGATGGAGGGTCGGGTCACTCCAATCTGTAATCTGGAAAACTGCTATGCCTGCGGCTCATTCGTGAAGGAGTGCAAGGAGATCATGAAGAAATCTGAATCAGCAAAGGGCGGAAGCGCGATTTACAACGATGCGATGAAGTCTGGACCGCCGCATGAGTTGTCGAAGGCAAACACCGGAAATGTACCGGAGTATCGTTATAGGATCAAGTATGAGAAAAAGGGGAAAAGCAAATTCCTCTCCCATCTTGACCTCATCAAGACAATCATCAGGGCTTTGAGGAGGGCGGGCATTCCGATCGCATACAGCAGAGGCTTCAGCCCCAAGGCCAGAATTGCGTTCGGCCCGGCTCTACCTCTTGGATTGGAATCATCGGGGGAGTATTTCGATTTCCATGCCACAGAATATATCGATGAAGAAAGATTCCTGAGAGAGATCAATCACTTTCTCCCGGAAGGGTTGTCGATGAAAAAATTGAAGATAATACATCGAAAAACTCCATCTCTGTCGGAAACGTTGAATCTGGCGCTGTACATTATCCAGCCGGAAGAGCCGCTGCTGGAAAGTTCGGTATGGCGATCGATCGAGGATTTCAGGCATCTCAAGGAACATGGCAGCGGGGGTGACGCGTGTGGATCAGAGCGGTTCCATGAAATGGCAGGATCGATCAAGGAGCTTAGCTACGAGAAAGGGAAGTGGATCAGGCTTCTTGTCTACATAGCCGGTGATGGAAAGGCCAGGATTGGTGATATACTTAAAAACTTTGCAGGAGATGAAAGGACAGCCTGGAGAGTGGAGAGAGAGGAGATGTTCATGGAAAAGAACGGACGGCTCTACTCTCCTTACCTCTTGGCGAAAGTGGATTAGAGACATGTCCAAGGAGATAATCGTCAGTTCGAATCCTGGAGAGATATGGGTCTCCATCATGGAGAACGGCGCCCCCTACGAGATCTTCGTGGAGAGAGGGGAGAGTTACAGTATCCTTGGAAATATATACAAAGGGGTGGTCTCCAAGGTTCTTCCGGGGATGCAATCGGCCTTCATCAACATCGGTCTCGACCGGGACGCCTTCCTCTACGTCGAAGATCTGGATGAGAACATCGAGGATTATGAAAAGATCCTCGGTTTCAGCGAGGAGTTCGATGAGGGAATTTCGGAAAGCGAGGTTCCGGTCCAGAGAAGGATGAAACCGAACATCGATGATTTTTTAAAGGAAGGTCAGGAAATCATCGTCCAGGTCACGAAAGAGCCTCTGCCTAGGAAAGGTGCAAGAATCACTTCCTACATCACTCTGCCCGGAAGATACCTGGTCTACATGCCCTCAGTGGAACACATCGGCGTTTCCAGGAAGATCGAAGACCTGGCTGAGCGGATCAGGGTCAGAGAGATCGCACTCAACCTGAAACCGGAGCGAGGAGGGTTCATCGTGAGAACCGTGGCGGGGGGAGTGGGGGAGAAAGAGCTTCGCGACGATGCGGAGTATCTTGTGAGGATCTGGAAGGAGATCCTGAAAAAGAGCGAGACGGTGACGGCTCCCTCCATCATACATAAAGAGAAAAACATCGTTCTCAAGGTCATCCGCGACTATTTCAATTCCGAATTCACGCGGATCCTCGTCGATTCGGAGGAAAAGTACAGGGAGATAGTGGATTTCATCCATAAGATCGATCCTCTCCTGGCCGTGCGCGTCAAGCTCCATGAAAAGAAAGTGCAGCTCATGGAGGAGTTCGGCCTCAACAAAGAGGTGGAGAAGGCGCTGAAGAGCAGGATCTGGCTGAAGTCTGGAGGATACATTGTCATCAACCAGACCGAAGCCCTTGTGGCGATTGACGTCAACACCGGGAAATACACCGGGGAGAAACGATTGGAGGATACCGTTCTCAAGACCAATCTCGAGGCTGTGCGTGAGATCGTAAGACAGATAAGGCTGAGGGATCTGGGGGGGATCATCATCATCGATTTCATTGACATGGAGGAGCTCCAGAACAGGGAACGTGTCTTCAGCGAACTGGAGTCGGAGCTCAAGAAGGACCGGGCGAAGACGAAACTGCTCAAGATAAGCGACTTCGGTCTGGTGGAACTGACGAGGAAGAGGACGAAGCAAAGCCTGGACAGGATCCTCTCCACGAGCTGTCCTTACTGCGAGGGTAGCGGCCGGGTCAAATCATCAGCCACCGTCTCCTTCGAGATCATGAGGGAGATCAAGAAGTTTGCTGAGACTCTGGAGGGAAATACAATCATCATCCGGGCCCATCCGGATGTAGCTTCCTATCTTGATGAGCTGAAGAAAGAAGTGCTGGAATTCGAGATGAAGAAGAGGAACGTCAGCGTCATCATAAGATCCGATGGCAATCTCCACATGGAACAGTTCGACATCATGACCATTTGAGGAGAATCGATGGGAAACGAATTCGCGCTATTTCAGGATGTGGCGATCAAACTTCTCATTGCCTCCATTCTTGGCGGTCTCATCGGCTTCGAACGCGAGATCCATGAGAAACCGGCCGGATTGAGGACAAACGCTCTGATCAGCCTGGGTTCAGCGCTGATCATGATCATCTCCATCTACGTGACGAAGATCTATGGAACAACAGCTTCCGACCCAGGAAGGATCGCAGCTCAGGTCATCACGGGAATCGGTTTCATCGGGGCAGGGGTCATCCTTCAATCGAGGGGATCCATCAAAGGTTTGACGACGGCTGCGACCATCTGGAGCGTCACCGGGGTCGGTCTTGCCGTCGGATGCGGTTTCTACACGGCGGCGCTCACGGCGACGATCATCATCCTGATCGTTCTTCTTGCCATTGGAAGGATCGAGCAGAGATTCCTGAGAAATAAAGAATAAAACAAAATCATCGTCTTTTCGTAAAATCTCTATGTGAATGATTCGGAGGAAAAAATGAGTAGAAAGGCAAGATGGTTTATTGCCATCGGAATCTTCCTGATAGTATTCGTTGCCGTGGGAGTGGCTGTCGTCATAACAGCCACGGCTGGACCCCGCATCCGGAGCAACAGTGTCCTCTTCCTTGATATCATGGGTGAGATTTTAGAGGAGGGATCGGATAATCCCTTCGAGAAGCTCTTTGAAGGAGAGCAAAACACCTTCAAGGACCATCTCGATTGCATCGAGAAAGCTGCCGGTGATGAGAGGATCAGAGGAATATACATGAGAGTCGGTGGCTCAGATATCTCCTGGGCTAAGATCCAGGAACTACGGGACGCTCTGGCCTCGTTCAAGAAATCGGAGAAGCCGCTGGTGGCTTTCATGGAGGTGGGTGGAATGTCCGATTACTACTTGGCGACGGGATCGGACAGAATCTACATGATGCCGGCAGGCTTCCTCGATTTGACGGGACTCCTGACGGAAACATCCTTTCTGAAAGGAACCCTGGCAAAGCTTGGCATCAAGGCGGAGTTCGAGCATGTTGCGGAATACAAAACCGCCTCGGATCTCCTGACGAGGGATTCGATGTCCGATGCTCACCGGGAGATGATGAACTCGCTCATGGACAGCCTCTTCAATAGATTCATTAAGGATGTATCGTCTGCAAGGAAGATATCTGAAGGGGAGATCAAGAAGATAATCGATAGAGGCTTATTGACGCCACAGGAAGCCTTGAATGCCAAACTGGTTGATGAGTTGAAGTATCACGATGAGATCAAAGATATGCTGAAGGAACAATTCGGCGCCGAATACCATAAGGTGATTGTCGATACGTACAAGAAGAGCGATGCCTTTGGAAAAATAAGAGGGAAAAAGAAGATTGCTATCCTCTATGCGACCGGGAGCATCGTTTCCGGAGAGTCATCATCCAGTCCATACTGGGGAAAGATGATGGGATCTGATACGATTGCCGGGGCTTTTGAAAAGATCAGAAAGGATGGTTCCATCAAGGCGGTCGTCATGAGAGTGGATAGCCCTGGAGGTTCCGGGATCGCTTCAGACGTCATCTGGCGCGAGACACAGATCACCAGGAAACAGATTCCGCTCGTCGTCTCAATGTCCGGCGTCGCCGGGTCGGGGGGCTACTACATCTCGATGGGTGCGGATACCATTGTTGTGGAACCTGGAACTCTTACTGGCTCCATCGGCGTGATCGCAGGCAAGTTCAACATGAGAGGCTTCTACGATTGGATCGGATGGAACAAGGAGCTTATAAAGAGGGGAGAAAATGCCGACATCTTTTCCTCTTACGTCGGATTCTCAGAAGAGCAGAGGAAGCTACTCATGGATCAGATATACGCATTCTACCGGCAGTTCATCCACAAGGCAGCCGAGGGAAGGGGAAAGAGCGATGAAGATATCGATCGCATCGGCAAGGGAAGGGTCTGGACGGGGGAACAGGCCCTGGAGCTCGGCCTGGTCGATGAGATTGGCGGCCTTAATCGAGCCATCGAGATCGCCAAGGAAAAAGCCGGCATAGCACCTGAGGAAGAAGTGGGAATCGTGATCTTCCCCAAGAAAAAAGGGCTCTGGCAGATGCTGATCGGCGGGAAGAAGGAAGATACCCTCGGGTATCTAATGAAGACGATCTTCAGGATTCCGGATGGGACCCTGAAGGAGATAGTTCTCCTAAATCAGTACATGGAAGCCGCGAAGGATGGGATCGTCCTGATGATGTAGATGTTGCTTTCCTTCCTTTTTAAAATTTCTGAAATTATAGCGTAAGTCCAGGAAAGGGCAAATTTCCCAGAGCATTGACAGCGCATCTGCGCGCGGTTATATTATTGAGACGGAGTCTCAAATACATTGTGGAGTCTGTATGCACCATATCTCCAGCTTCAAGAACTATCTTTCGGGGAAGAATCTGAAGAAGACTGGCCAGCGATTCCAGATCCTCCATGAGATCTTCTCCAGGCACAGCCATTTCAAGGTGAGCGAACTTCTTGCAGGATTTCGGAAGAGAAAGATCAAAGTCTCACGAGCCACCATTTACAGGACGCTCCAACATCTGATCGCCAGCGGGATGGTGAGAAGCGTCGAAGCAGAGAAGGGATGGAGCTATTACGAACACTGTCACGGTCATCCGCATCATGACCACTTACTCTGTCTTGAATGCGGTAGTGTCTTCGAATTCCGAAGCGGGAAACTGGAAGAGATCCAGGAGAAGATCTGTCTGGAAATGGGGTTCCTGCCGCTCAGGCACAGCCATGAAATCCAGGGTATCTGCGAGAAATGCAGGACGCGCGACGCAACAAGCATGACGATAAGAAAGAGCCGATGAAGAAGATAGATGAAAAATCCAGGGTGATCCTGCTGGGAAATCCCAATGTGGGGAAGAGTGTCATCTTCGGTGCGCTGACAGGAAGATACGTCACCGTTTCTAATTATCCTGGAACGACGGTGGAGATATCTAAGGGAGGACTCCTTCTAAAGGATCGAGATCTTGTCATTCTGGATACTCCGGGGATCAATAGCCTGGTTCCTATGTCCGAAGAGGAGAGGGTAACGAGAGACATGCTCCTCACAGGGGGATCCAGCAGCGTCGTTCAGGTTGCCGATGCCAAGAACCTGGAACGGGGACTCTTCCTTTCCCTTCAGCTCTCCGAAATGGGAGTTCCCTTCGTCCTGTGCCTCAACATGTCCGATGAGGCGAAAAGCCGGGGAATTGACATCGATGAGAAAAGACTGGAAGAGGTCGTGGGAGTTCCCATCGTGCGGACCGTTGCCGTTCGGGGAAAAGGAATATCTCGGTTGAAGCATCATATCCTGATCCCGAGGCAGTCCAGGCTCAAGATCGAGTATGATAGAAGGATCGAAGAAGCGATAAGGCGAATCCTTCCTCTTATTCCGGATTCTTCCATCTCCGGGAGATCCGTCGCCCTGATGCTTCTCTGCGGTGATAAATCTCTCGTCCGCTGGCTTGAAGAGAGGGGAGGAAAAGCTGCTCTTGAGGCCATTGAGAAGGAAAGGGAGGAGCTGAGCAGATCTTACATGGAGTCCATCCTGTACCACGTGAATATGACTAGGATGAGAATGGCAACCCGGATCTCCCGGCAAATCAAAAGAGCGGAAGAGAGGCAGGATAGCAGATTCAGGAGACTGGCAGAGAGTGTCTCGATGCATCCCTTCTGGGGATTGCTGGTGCTCGGATTCGTCCTGTATCTGCTTTACCTTTTCGTGGGGATCTTCGGAGCTTCCATCTGTGTCAACTTCTTCGAGGAGACCCTGTTTGGTAGGTTCATCAATCCGATCTCAGTGAATCTTTCCGACAGGTATATCCCCTTCAGGCTTCTGAGAGATTTTCTCGTGGGGGAGTACGGAGTCGTCACAATGGCTCTTACCTATTCAATTGCCATCATACTCCCGATCGTCGTGACCTTCTTCATAGCCTTCGGGATACTGGAGGACTCCGGGTATCTGCCCAGGCTTGCCGCCATGATCAACAGGATCTTCAGGATCATGGGGCTGAATGGCAAAGCCGTCCTTCCGATGATACTCGGCTTCGGCTGCGATACCATGGCTACGCTGACGACCAGGATCCTCGAGACGAAAAAGGAAAAAACGATCGTCATCCTTCTCCTGGCCCTCGGCGTGCCATGCTCGGCCCAGCTCACGGTGATCCTGGCCATGCTCGGAGCGCTTTCATGGAAGGCGATGTTCCTGTGGATCTCTGTCATCATCTCCGTCATTTTCATTGTCGGTCTACTCGCATCGAAGATCATCCCGGGGAAGAGTTCCGATTTCATCCTGGAGATCCCGCCGCTGCGATGGCCGAAGATCTCCAACCTGATCACCAAGACGCTGGCGAGGATGGAATGGTATCTCAAAGAAGCGGTTCCTCTCTTCATTCTAGGAACAGTCATACTCTTTGTATCCGACAGACTGGGGATCCTGCTGGTCTCCGAGAAAGTGGCCGCACCCATCGTCAGCGGCTTCCTCGGACTGCCTGAAAAGGCAGCCGAATCTTTTCTGATCGGCTTCCTCAGGAGGGATTTTGGTGCTGCAGGACTGTACCGGATGGCGGAGGAAGCTCTCCTCGACCCCGTGCAGATCGTGGTCAGCCTCGTCACCATCACGCTCTTCATTCCCTGCATAGCCAACTTCTTCATGATTATAAAAGAAAAAGGTCTAAAAGTTGCTGCAATCGTGGCTGCATTCATCTTCCCCTTTGCCATTCTGATCGGTGGACTCTTAAATTTCGTTCTCAGGTGGTTAGATGTTGTCCTCGAATGAGAAGATATATAAGTGTCCGCTTTGCGGGCATAGATTTGAGAAAGGGGAAATCCCCTGTTCAGCATGCCCGCTTCATTCCGGATGTGATATCATCTGGTGTCCCAGGTGCAACTATCAATTCCCGGATGAATCGAAAATAGCGAGTTTGTTCAGGAAGATATTTGGATTGAGCAAAAAGAAGAGAAGGTGAATGATGGATAAGAACATTGAGGAGCTTCTGGAGGAGATTTGGACCATGCAGGAAGAAGGAGAAGTGTCCTATTCCGAACTCCAGAAGAGGACCAAGGTAAGTCCTTCCGGGGAATTCCTTCAGGAAATGGCCAGGAATAGGCTTATCAGGTGGGAGACGGAGAAGATAGAGTTGACGGAAAGAGGCGAGGATCTGGCAAAGGAGATCATCAGGAGGCACAGGCTTGCCGAGTTGCTGCTGTCCACCCTCTTTGAAGTTTCAGAAGAAGATGTGGAAAGTCAGGCATGCGAGTTCGAGCACATCCTCTCCCCCTCCGTCACGGATTCTGTCTGCACGTTCCTGAGCCACCCCTCGCATTGCCCGCACGGAAAGGTGATTCCATCGGGGCAATGTTGCAGCGTTCTTAAAACGGAACTGGAACCTCTCGTAAAGCCTTTAACCAATCTTCAGCTTGGAGAAAAAGGCAAGATTGTCTTCATAGCTCCCAAACATCATGACCGCCTCAACAAGTTGAGCGCGCTCGGGATCATCCCCGGTTCCATCGTCAAGATGCATCAGAGAAACCCCTCATTCGTCATCGAGATCGGTGAGACCACAATCGCCATCGATTATCCAATCGCATCCAGCATCTATGTTAAGAAGATCTGATCGTTGCACAACCCGTCAGGGCAATATATAATTTTTTTAATTGTGATCATCATGAAGGGATAAATGTGATGAATCTCTCCTCACCGGTGGAGCGAGTATGAGAAAGATCATAATGATGATCCTCTCTCTTTTTTTGGTCTGGATTCCTGTCTTTGCTCAGACTACTGAGGTGGAAGGGACAGTCAAGGATGACCAGGGGAATCCCATGGCAAAGGTGAAGATAGTCTGCGAGCATGTGGCCATTGCTGGCGTTAAGACGGAGATGATGACGAACAAAAGGGGGGAGTTCTATAACCCCATGCTTCTATATCATGAACCAGGGACATGGAGGATGTATCCCATCATAGAGGGATACCTCGTGAGGCACATCAAGGTGGAGAGCAGGGATTCCAGGAAAGAACTCTTAACAAACGTGGACACGGATCTTGGAATCACGCAGAACCATCCCCAGATCATAGCTAAACCGGGGGGCAAGGTCATCATAGATTTCATTGTTGCTCCCAGATCCTCTTTTGAACAGGGTATCGTGGAGATTGCCGGCGAAGATGCGGCAACTGCTCCCCCTGAGGTCATCCAGCTCTCCACACTTGACAGGGCTCGCTCCCTTTACTCGCAGGGAAAACTGGAGGAATCGATAGAGCTCTATGAAAAGGCTTCCACGGAGGAGAAAAGCGCCACCATCTATCTGGAGATGAGCAAAATCTTCATGGAACTGAAAAGGCTTGATGATGCAGCGGAATCTCTGAGAAAGGCCCTGGCCATAGATCCAAAACTTCCCATGATGCACTATTCGCTCGCGAACATCCTTAGAAAGAAGGGAGAGATTCCATCAGCGGTAGAAGAGCTGAAGAAGGAGCTGGAGATCTCTCCTGACAGCTCCAGAGTCCTGAGCGGGCTGGCTGAGCTGTACATGGAGAGTGGCCAAGAGGGGAACGCCGAAGCGGTATATCAGAAGATCATCGAGCAATATCCTGACGATGTCAATGCATACATCGCTCTCGGGAGGATCTACAGCAGGAAAGGGGATTACACCAGATCGGAGCAAGCCTACAGGAAAGTCATCGAACTGAACCCCAGGAATGCCGATACCATCTACTACAATGTGGGGGTCTCCATCATCAACAAGAAGAATATCACGGCAAGTGACAAGGCTAATGCTATGGAGGCTTTCCAAAAAGCCGTTGAGTTGAATCCGAATCATGCAGGAGCACATTTGCAGCTTGGCTATCTCCTTCTCGCATCAGGGAAAATAGAAGAGGCCAAGAGCCACTTCAAGAAGTTCGTAGATCTCAATCCGGGTTCCCCCGATGCTGAAGCTGTGAAGGTGCTGCTCGGCGGCCTTTAATAGCGTTTGCCTTGGATAAGTCGGGTTTCGACGATCTGGCAGATAAGGTGGCCGATGATGGCGTGAACCTCCTGGATCCTCTGGGTATCTTTTCCCCTGACGATAATCGGAATGGATGCGACGCTCTTGATCTCCCCACCATCACGACCCAGAAGAGCAGCCGTTGCGAGCCCCATTCGTGAAGCCGTCTTGAGTCCCAGGTAAACATTTCTAGATTTTCCGCTCGTGCTGATCCCGATAGCGATATCCCCGGCTTTGCCGAGAGCTTCTATCTGCCTGGCGAATATTGCGCGAAACGAAATATCGTTCGCGATGCTCGTGATGATCGAGCTGTCCGTTGTGAGCGCGATCGCAGGAATAGCCTTTCTGTTTTTCTCGAGCCTGTTGACGAGCTCTGCGGCGATATGCTGGGCATCGGCTGCGCTGCCGCCATTTCCGAAAAGAAGAACTTTGCCGCCTGCCTCGAGCGATGAGGCGATCGCATCGCCGAGAGTCACAAGCTTACTGAGACCTTCTTTGAAAAAGGCTTCGACGAGCGAAACGTGATCCCTGATTGCATTATCGATGATTGATGAATATCTCTTCCTCATCGTTCCTTCTTCCTTAACGTTTAGATAGTCAGATCATCAGATTATCAGAGAAAGGCTCCTCACTGTCAACTGGCAATCCTCATTTCTTCTCAAAGGAGCATGATAGCCGAGAGGATGCATCCTGCTGCCATTCCATCTCTTCTGTAAGATGGAAGATTCAGGGGAGAGCAGCAGGTGCACAATCCTGTGTGATGGATCTCATGGTGTTTTACTCCCGATCGCTGGAGCTTATCCTGAATGATCTCCCGAAGAGAGAGGCGGAACGATCTATCACCGTCGCCTGTTATGAAGCGCTCCAAAGCAACTCCCTGCTTTTGGAATGCATCGAGGAGGTCCTCCCTTACTGTATAGCAGCACTTCTCGATCCCCGGTCCGATGGTGACAACCATTTCATTCATCCGGCAGGAGTAAACCTCCATCATTCGTTCGAGTGCCACCTCGATTATGCCGCTTGCGATTCCTCGCCAGCCTGCATGGATGCAGGCGACAGCTTTCGCTTCAGCATCGACGATCATCACGGGAAAGCAATCAGCCGTATGCACGGCTATGGCAATTCCCTTCTCCGAAGTAATCAGGCAGTCCCCTTCTGAACTCTGAACCAGCGAGGCATTTCTTTCTGATACCGCAATGCAGCGTTTCCCGTGAACCTGTTGCAGGGAGACCAGGGCCGATGCCGGCAGATCCAGGGCTTTCAAGAGCTCCCCTCCAGAGAGATCCTCTTCTGAGAGGCAGTTGCGCAAAGCCCTATCTTTTCCCGGATACAGCCTGGAGTGATTCAGGAAGAGAACATGTCGAACATGGGGCATACGCTCCAGCAGAGGGAAATAGAGAAAATGAGAATCGTTTTTCCTGTCGATCCTGCAGTTCTCGTCCATTTATCCCACATTATGAAAAAAATCGGGCAAAGAGTCCATAGGTCCTTGAAAAACATGATGGTTCTATAAAGAAAGGTGGGAGTTTAAATAAATATGCTGCATATTCTTGACAATATTTTATAAATATAACATCATAAAAACTTTGAAATTTAAATAACACTCAGCAAAGGCGAAGAAGGATGGAACATTGATTATGAATTTCTCGACTCTATTATTGTTCGGCTCGTTCCCTGAGGTCATCATGGCTCCAGCACAAGGAGAACAAGGCAACCTCTTCATATCGCTCATCCCGATCATCCTCATATTCGTCGTCTTCTATTTTCTGCTGATCGCGCCGGCAAGGAAGAAGCAGAAGAAGCTTCAGGAAATGATCAAAAACCTGAAGAATGGCGACAGGGTGGTCACAAGCGGGGGGATCTACGGTACGGTCGTCGGCATTTCGGACCAGATCATTCAGCTTCGCATCGCCGATAAGATCAAGATCGATGTTGCCAAGAACGCCATCGTGGGCCTGGTAAGCCACGAAGAAGCCACTGAAAGTTAGAAAGGATTGGAGATGCAGAAAAAGTATCTATGGAAGAACCTGATCATAATCGCCGTCGTGGCTCTGTCCATATATCTCATTTTTCCTCCAAAGAAGAAGATCAGCCTAGGCCTCGATCTGAAAGGTGGGATGCATCTTGTGATGAGGGTCAAGACGGCAGATGCCATCCGGGCAGAGGTCAATCTCGTCGCGCAGAGGTTGGAGCAGCATTTCAAGGATGCCGGAATAATCTATAAAACTATAGGAAGAGAAGATGAGCGAACGGTAAAGATAGAAGGGATTGAGGCGACCCAGTACGATCAGGTGGATAAGCTCCTTGAAAACCAGTACTCTGGCTGGGATTTCAGCAACAGAGGGGGCGGCGTGTGGACTCTGACGATGCCTCAAGCTACTGCAAACTATATAGAGGACCTCGCTTGCCGGCAATCACTTGAGACTATAAGAAACAGAGTGGACCAGTTCGGGGTGACGGATCCAACCATCCAGAGGGAGGGAGTAGCCGGAGGAGACAGGATTCTAATCCAGCTACCTGGAGTGGAAAATCCTGAGAGGGTCATTAGCCTGATCCAATCCCAGGCGCTTCTCGAATGGAAGGCGGTCACTTACCCGCCAGGAATGACCGAATTCAATCCTCCGGATAGCAAGGAGATCCTCCTCCAGTGGTTCGGCGGAAGTATCCCTGGCGATACGGAAATCTACACCCAGGACGTCATTACCAGTGATGGACGGAGGGTAACGCTCTACTGGCCGCTCAAGAAAGTATCGACCATTGCGGGGAGCGACCTGAAGACTGCGCGAAGGGGGCAGAATCGCTGGGGGGAACCTGCCGTCGACTTCTTCCTGACGACCGATGCTGGCAAACGATTCGAGCAGGCGACAAGGGAATATCTGCATAAGAGAATGGCCATCCTGCTCGACAGGAAGATCGTATCGGCTCCGGTCATCCAGGCGGTCATCTCCGATTCTGGAATCATCGAAGGAGGATTCAGTATTCATGAGGCTGAAGACCTTGCCCTGAAGCTCAGGTCGGGCGCCCTTCCGGCAGGGATGGAAATTCTGGAACAGAGGACTGTCGGTCCCTCACTTGGAGTTGATTCCATAAAGCGAGGGATCAGGGCAGGTCTAATAGGATTCGCAGCAATCATCATCTTCATAACCTTCTACTACCGACTATCCGGTATTAACGCTATCGCAGCTCTCCTCCTGAACGTCCTCATCCTCCTCGGAGCCATGGCTTACTTCAAGGCGACGCTCACGCTGCCCGGGATCGCTGGCTTGATCCTGACTATAGGTATGGCAGTAGATGCGAATGTCCTGATCTTCGAGAGGATCAGGGAAGAGTTGCGCGTCGGGAAGACTGTAAAATCTGCTGTGGATGCCGGGTTCTCGCGAGCACTGATCACCATCATTGACACAAATGTAACAACCCTGATTGCGGCACTTTTCCTCTTCCAGTACGGAACCGGACCAGTGAGAGGCTTCGCGGTGACCCTTAGCATAGGAATCGTCATCAGCATGTTCACAGCCGTCTTCGTATCGAAGACAATCTTCGACCATGTTCTGAGCGGCATGCAGATCAAAAAGTTGAGCATATAGATATAGAGAGGGAATGATGCAATTTTTCAAGGATACTAAGATCGACTTCATGGGCAGGAAATACATCTGGATCTCCATCTCCGTTGTCATGATCGTGATCGGAGTCGTTTCTCTTTTTCTTAAGGGAGTTAACATGGGGATCGAATTCAGTGGAGGAACGGAAGTCAGGATCAGATTCATCCAGGAAAGATCCGTTCAGGAGATAAGGGATAAGCTCGGCAGAGAAGGATTGGGGAAAGCCCAGATCCAGCAGATTAAAGACCAGGAAAACGAGATAATGATTCGAATGCCTCTCATTGCGGAGAAGGGAGAATCGGCGGAGACGATCCTGAACTCCCTGAGAGACGAGTCTCAGATGCAGAAAGTCAAGGATGGGCTCATAGACTTGAACATAGCCGATGCCAGCATGATCAAGGCTGTACTCTCCGCTTTTCCAGGAATAGGAGAGGATCGGGCATCGGATCTGGCAGAAGCGATCCTGAAGTACAGGGACGATCATGCCGGGATCATAAAGGATTCCGCCGAGATGCAGAATCTTCCCGAAATGACTCCGGAAATTGCCCTGTTCCTGAAGGAGAGATCCTTCTTTGGAGATTTCTCAGTGAGGCGCATAGAATTCATCGGTCCTGTCGTGGCTCCTGAGCTTAGAAACAAAGCGCTTCTAGCCATTGCGGGATCCCTGGTTGGCATGCTCATCTATATATGGATCAGGTTTCAGTTCCAGTGGGGTCTCGCAGCTATCATCGCCCTCTTCCATGACGTCCTCATCACGCTGGGCCTGTTCTCCATCTTCGGGAAAGAGTTCAATCTTCCGGTCGTTGCATCCTTCCTGACTCTGGTGGGATATTCCGTCAACGACACGATCGTCGTCTTCGACCGCATCCGCGAGAACATGCGGCTCAAGGTTGGGATGGATTTCGAAGCGCTCATCAATCTGAGCATCAATCAGACGCTGAGCCGGACAGTCATCACATCAATGCTTACCTGGGTGGTTGTCATTGCCCTCTTCTTTCTTGGCGGCGAGGTCATCAATCCCTTTGCCTTCGTTCTCTTCGTGGGCATCGTCGTGGGAACCTATTCTTCCATATATATCGCCAGCCCGATCCTCATCGTCTGGAAAGAGATCTTTCTGGGAAAGAAATAACCCTTTGTCTTTTCCATATCGGTTTCATATAATCTTCATAACTTTTTGATCTTCTCTTATGATTCGATTCGAGGATATCGTCGAGAAAGTCGAAGGTTATGATCCAGAAGCCGATATCTCCTTCCTGAGGAAAGCTTACATCTTTTCGGCAAAAGAACACCGTGGTCAGGTGCGGCTCTCGGGCGAGCCGTATCTTACGCATCCGCTGGAAGTTGCATACATCCTTGCTGACCTGAAACTGGATATCTCCTGCGTCGCCTCCGGATTGCTCCACGACATCCTTGAGGATACGAATATGACACTCAAAGCGCTGCACGATGCTTTCGGGAAGGATATCGCTCACATCGTGAATGGAGTGACGAAAATCGGAGAAATTGAAAAATACCGGACGAAGGAGGAGATGGAAGCGGAGAATCTCAGAAAGATGATCCTTGCCATGGTCGACGATCTCCGGGTAATCCTGGTCAAGCTTGCCGATCGGCTCCACAACATGCGAACGCTTCAATATCTTGCTCCTGAGAGGAGGGAGAGAATCTCCAGGGAGACATTTGAGATCTACGCTCCCATCGCCCACAGGCTGGGGATTGGAAAGATTAAAGATGAGCTCGAGGAGCTGGCCCTGAAACATCAGGACACAGCGGCATACGAGGAATTGATCAGGAATATCGAGAACAGCAAGAGGATCAGCAGCCTTTTTATCGAAGAGATCAGCAGAACCCTGAGACAGACCTTTAGCGAGCAGAACATCCCGGTTGAGATCCATGGCAGGATCAAGAGCCCATACAGCATCCATAGAAAGATGAAGGATCAGCAGATCACGTTCGATCAAATCTATGATCTTGTAGCCTTTCGTATCATCACCAGGACGGTCAGAGACTGCTATGCCATCCTTGGGATCATGCACAGCATCTGGAAGCCTGTCCCGGGAAGATTCAAGGACTTCATTGCCATGCCCAAACCCAACATGTATCAATCCCTTCACACTTCGGTGATCACACAAAATGGGGAGACTTTCGAGGTACAGATCCGAACTGAAGATATGCACAGGATAGCGGAGGAAGGAGTTGCCGCTCACTGGAGGTACAAGGAAAAGGCAAAGCTCAGAGAGAGGGACCTGACCAACGTCCAGTGGTTGAGGCAGCTCATGGAATGGCAGCAGGAGGTCAAGGACCCCAGGGAGTTTCTGAAGGTCGTTAAGGTCGATCTCTATCCGGATGAGGTCTATGCTTTCACGCCCAAAGGGAAAATTCTTTCTTTTCCGAAAGGGGCGACGCCTATAGATTTTGCCTATGCCATTCATACAGATGTTGGCCATCAATGCGTAGGTGCGAGAATCAACGGAAAGCTCGTCCCGTTGAGGACCTTACTCCAGAGTGGAGATCGCGTCGAGATCATTACGTCTGCTGGGCATCGACCGAGCCGCGACTGGCTGAACATCGCCACGACGTCGCGAGCCAAGAACAAGATCAGAAGCTATCTCATCGCGAGCGAGAGGAACAAGAGTATCACCCTGGGACGGGAGATCTGCGAGAAGGAATTCAAAAAGTACAGGATGGACCTGAAAAAGCTATCCGGCGAAGATGAAAACCTGGAAAAAGCGCTCGAATTCTTGGGCTTCAGATCCCTTGACGATTTCTTTGTCGCCGTTGGGCTCGGGAAGGTTACAGCCCATCATCTCGTCTCGCGGCTCGTTCCCCCCGAGAAGCTGAAGGAGAGGGAAGGAAGAGAATTTGCCATCTCGAAGGTCGTCAAGAAGGTCCTGGGCTTGGGTGATAAGAGAGTTAAGGTGAAGGGGATGGGAGACGTCATGGTCTATCTGGCGAAATGCTGCAATCCCATCATGGGAGAAGAAATCGTAGGATACATCACGCGAGGGAAAGGGGTTTCCGTTCATTCCGTCTCCTGTCATAATGTGGAGAAACTGCTCTACGATTCAGAGAGAAGGATAGCGGTCGAATGGGAAAGGAGGGAGGAAACGATCTATGAGGTGAGACTCCGCATCCAGATGGATGACCGGCAGGGGATACTGGCTAAGATAGTTTCGGCCATCTCGGATGAGAGAACCAACATAAGGGATCTGGGAGCGAAAAGCCTAGAGGAAAAGAGGGGAGAGATCAACCTCGTCTTGGATATCCATGACATGGAGCATCTGAGCAGGATCATGAAGAGGATCGAGGGAGTGAAAGGTGTCCATAATGTCGAGCGAATCTAAAAGAGGAGGGTTTATGAAGAAAATAATCCATTCGTCAAAGGGGCCGAGGGCCATTGGCCCTTACTCTCCGGCAGTTAAAGTGGGGAACATGATATTCATATCCGGGCAGATCCCTCTTGACCCGACCACCGGTCAGATGGCGAGCGGCACAATCGAAGAGCAAACGGAGCTTGTAATAAGAAATCTAACTGCCCTTCTCGAGGACTCGGCTGCCACTTTGCTCGACGTCGTCCGAACAACGGTTTTTCTTACCGATTTGAACGACTTTGAAGGAATGAATGCAGTCTATTCAAAGTTCTTTGGAGTGAATCCTCCGGCGCGATCGACGGTGGGTGTAGCCTCCCTTCCGAAGGGATCGAAAGTAGAAATCGATGCCATTGCCATAATCGCCGGCTAGGATATAGCCTTGACCACTCTCCCGGATCTCAGGCATCTCGTGCAGATCTTTGCTCTCCTGACCGTTCCGTTCTCGATGATCCTGACGCTCTTCAGATTGGGATGCCAGATCTTCCGAGTCACATTGTGGGCGTGGCTGATACTATGACCGAACTGGGGCTTTTTCCCGCATATCTCGCAGACTCTTGACACAACATCCTCTCTTATCAGTAATTTTTAAACCTTAAAATTTATAAGATTGATTGAAGGCTGTCAATAGCGCCACTCAAATTTAAAATTTTTGGAATAAATTCTTGAATTTATCATTTAAAGATATATACTTTGCCAATAAGAGGTAAAATGATTTACCTTTTATTAGAATCTATTGGGGTGTACATCAGTAAAAAAGATATCCGGGTACACCGACCGCTCCGCAGTGAAAAAAATATTCTTGACACCCAAATTTTCTTTGTGTTATGTTAAAGCACTGCTTTAAGCTTTTGGCGTAACTGCAAGTTAAAATTAACTTCAAAGGTGAAAAAATGATATTCGGAAAAGCAAAGAACCTGGTCGGGCTGGACATAGGTGACAACTCTATAAAGATCGTGGAGGTCAAAGACTTGGGAAGGGCGAAAGGGTATCAGCTTCTCGGACTTGCCCTGGAACCCCTCTCTTCAGAGGCTATAGTTGACGGGTCCATCATGGACTCGGGGCTCGTCATTGATGCCATCCATCGAGCCTATGAGAAGAGCGGCATAAAGAACAAGAATTTGGCTACCGCTCTCTCCGGTCATTCCGTCATCATCAAGAGGATCTCCCTTCCCGTGATGAGCAAGGAAGAACTAGCGGAGTCAATCCGGTGGGAGGCCGAACAGTACATTCCTTTTGATATCGAGGATGTCAACATCGATTACCAGATCTTGGAAGGTGTCAGTCTGTCCGGCGAGGGGAACATGGATGTCCTCCTTGCCGCCGTCAAGAAGGAGAGGATCAACGATTACGTGAGCGTCCTCAGTCAGGCAGGTCTGAATCCCCTCGTCGTCGATGTGGATGCCTTTGCCCTTCAGAACGCCTATGAGGCCAATTACGATGTCGAACCCCAGGATAACATCGCTCTTATCGATATGGGCGCCAGCGTGACGACAATCGTCATAATGAAAGGAGCCAACTCTGTATTCTGGAGAGACATATCCATCGGTGGCAATCAGTATACCGATGCCATCCAGAAAGAGCTGAACCTGACGGCGGAACAGGCCGAAAAATTAAAATGCGGCGAGGACCTTGAAAAGGTCTCATTCGAGAGCGTCTTCCCCATAATCTCTTCCGTGACATCCGACGTTATCAGTGAAATTCAGAAGACGGTCGATTTCTTTAAAGCAACAACGGCCATCGATGAAGCCATCAGCAAGATCGTGGTGACAGGTGGCGCCTCGCAGATCTACAATTTCAGGCAGGCCTTCACGGACCGGTTCGGGGTCTCCGTGGAGATCCTCAACCCTTTCAGGAAGATAATAGCCAATACCAGGGATTTCCCTCCTGAACTGCTCAACAAGATGGCATCATCCGCTTGTGTTGCCGTAGGACTTGCATTAAGAAAGGCAGGAGAAAAATGATAAAGATAAATCTGCTGGCGGAGAGAAGGCCAGCAAAGGAAAGGGCTCCAATCATAACCATTGAGCGGGGAGAAGGGTGGTGGAGAGGACTCATCCTGATCGGCATCATCGTTTTATCTTTCATCGTAGTGGCTGGATGGTATTACTCTCTTGACAGGCAGACACGGAGGCTCAAAGCCGAGAACGAGAGGGCTGACAAGGAGCTAAAGAGGCTGGAAGAAGTCCGGAAAAAAGGGGATCTTTATCAGAAGAGGCGCGACCTGCTCGAGAGAAAGGTCAACATCATACTGCAACTCAAAAAGAATCAGACCGTTCCGGTCCTTATTCTCGACCAGATAAGCAGGAACCTTCCCGATTTCCTATGGCTGGATTCACTCTCCGAGAAGAGCAATGTAATCACTCTCAATGGCAAGGCAACGACTTACACGGCCGTTTCCAACTTTTACAACAACCTGAACCAGTCTGCTTATTTCAACAACGTCAGCCTCGGGCAGACGAAGGAGATTCCTGAGGGTGTATCTTTCCAGCTGAGCTGCACGTTCGTACCTGAAGGGAAACAACCTCAGGAAGCAACCAAGGAGATGTAGTCATAAATACATAGTTGAGCGAGGAAAAGACATGTTAAAAAATCTTCCCTATTGGGGCAAACTCGTTCTGGTTCTCGCCCTTTCGGCCGCAGTCATCCTCATCGCCTGGCGTTTCTATCCGAACTTCTCCGAGATGAACAAAGATATCAATGATATGCAGGCAAAGCTCGAAAAGAAACAGCAGGAGATCAAGAAAGGGCAAGCCATCGAAGCCAAGCTGCCGGAATTCGAAAGGGAGATCGCCAACCTAGAAGAGAAGCTTGGATATCTGCGGCAGATCCTCCCGACGGAGCCAGAGACGGGAGACCTCCTGAAGGATATCAAGAGCCTGGCGGACAGGGCCAACCTGGAGCTAAAGCTCTTCGACCCGGAATCGTTCAAGCAGCAGGAATTCTATAAGGAATTTCCAATCAAGATGGAGATCATCGGCGGTTACCATGACCTGGGGATCTTCTTCGATCAGATCGGAAAATACTCGAGAATCGTCAACATCACGAATGTGCTTATCAATGCAGTCTGGGGCGGAAGCGTCAAGACCATCAAGTCATCATTCATAGCTACGACTTTCATCTATATAGAAGAAAGTGAAAAAGAGAAAAAGGAAATAAAAAAATGAAGAATGATAAGACAAGATCCTTCATGTCTCTGTTTGTTTTAATCATCCTTCTCCTCTTTTCCCCGTGTCTCGTCGCGCTTGCTCAGGAGGAAGGAAAGGGGGAGGTCATCGCCAAACCCTCTGAAGAGGAAAAAGAGAAGGAAAAGGCCATAGAGAAGATCATACAGGAGAAGGAAGAAGTGATAACAGGAAAGTACTTCTCTTACAATCCCGAGGGAAGGAGAGATCCCTTCCGGTCGCTCATCGAAGAGGTTAGAGCGAAAGAGAAGGGTCCACGCCCTAAAGGGATCGCCGGGATGCTGATCTCAGAGATCGATCTGGTCGGTATTGTCAAGGATCCGGCAGGTAATATCGCATTCTTCTCGGGGTCGGATAATAGAGGGTATTTTCTAAGAGTTGGGGATGAGGTATATGATGGAAAGCTCATCAGCATTGACGATGATGCGGGAATAGTGACCTTCAGGCAGCAGGTGGACGATCCCCGGCTCATAAAACCTTTCAGGGATGTAGTAAAAAGACTAAGTCCGGTGGAGGAGGAAAGTAAATGAACAGGATAAAAATGTTACGTTTTACAGCCCTTGCGCTGTTGATCGCCGGTTGCACTGCCATCAGTTTTTCCAACGAGTCAGCGGAGGAGCTGAAGAGTGTGCCTCAACCGGTGATCCTGAGCAGCATTGAGCACAGCACGGGGGATGGAATCACGGAGCTTGTGATCAGAGCCAACATCCCGTTCGAATACACGACCTATGATCCGGATCCGGAAGTTCTGATCATCGAGGTGCCTGAGGGGAATACGGAATCCCTTCCCGAGTCCCTGACTCTGGATACTGCCGAAGTAAAAGATATCAGGGTGAGGATGATAGCTGGAACGCAGGGAGATTTCTTCATCGGAAGATTGGAGATCACCTGTAATCCTGACACCCACCACACTCTCTTCATGGATGGAAACGAGCTGCACGTCAGAGTGGAGGGAGGAGGATCCTCCCGCACCGAGGCGATGGTGGCAGATAGCATTCCGATAGAGCAGCCTGTCGGGGAACAAGCTGCGGAGATCCGGTATGCATCCAAGATCAACATGATCAATATAGATGACAAGGATAGCTCTTACACCGAAATATGGATCAAGGGAGATGGAAAGCTCCAATATGACACATTCGAAGTGGAGGATCCGGACCGAGTGGTTGTGGATTTTCAGAACGTTTCCATGCTCCTTCCCTCAAAAGAGTATGAGGTTCAGGGTCCCTTCATCGAGAGAGTAAGGGCGTCACAGTATAAAAGATCGCCTCAGAAGGTCGCCAGAGTCGTCTTCGACTTGAAGCAGGATTCTCCATATGAAGTTGCACAATCCGGGAATGCCATCAAGGTCAGGTTCTGTAAGGCCCCTGAACCCACGTTGATCGCCGGGGCAGAGCAGAAAACTGCTCCTGAGCCTGCTCAAGAAATCTGGAAAGCGGAAGAGTCCCCTGCCAAATCGGTAGAGACCGAACAAGCTGCTGAACCTGAATGGAAGGAAGCACAACCCGAACAACCTCTCGTTGCTGCAGAAGTCCATCCAGAAGAGACATCAGCAATAACGCAAAGGGTGGCCGAGCCAGTGGAAGCGCTCCCGGCGCAGATGGAGAAGCAACCTGTTGAAGACGCGATGCCGGGAAAAGCGGCAAGAGACATTGAGAAGATGGTGGATAAAAAGGCCGGGGAGGACTACGTCATATTCCGTGAAGCGCCGGAAAAACTAGCCACCGTATCGGAAGAAGAGAAAAAACCGATGCTCCAGTTCGAGACGGTAAAGGTGACACCCGAAGCGGTCAAATACACTGGGAAGAAAATCTCGCTAAATCTTGTCGATGCGGATATCAAACAGGTCTTCAGGCTCTTCCATGAGATTTCTGGATTGAATTTTGTCCTCGATCCTGCCGTTGGAGGCAAGGTAACCATCGTTCTGGATAACGTCCCGTGGGACCAAGCCCTTGACATCATCCTTAAGAACAACGGTATGGACAAGATATTCGAGGATAATGTGATCAGGATTGCTCCTACGCAGAGGCTGGCCCAAGAAGCAGCTTCAAGGAAGCAACTGAAGGATGCCAAGGAGCTCGAGGCCGATCCCGTGACCATAACGAAGACGCTAAGCTATGCAAAAGCTCAGGAGATCGAAAAGATTATAAGGCAGAGCGGCATGGTTTCTCCAAGGGGCAGGGTCATCATGGACGAGAGGACCAATTCACTAATCGTGACTGATGTGCCGACCAGGATAGCACCCATTGACAATCTCATCACGTCCCTGGACACCGAGACACCGCAGGTCATGATAGAGGCGAGGATCGTGGAGACATCCAGACAGTTTGTCCAGGATTTCGGAGTCGAGTGGGGGTTTACAGGGATCGCCGACTCATCGAGGGGGACACAGACCAATCTCCAGTTCCCCCATAACGCCAGGGTCGATTACCAGCTCAACCTTCCCTTCACGAGGGTCGGCGCCATCTCACCCAATCAGCTAGGTGTGACATTCGGAAATGTCCTCAACAGCTTCGCTCTAGATCTCGCCATCGAAGCCCTGGAAGTGGAAGGTAAGGCAAGGGTACTCTCGGCTCCCAAGATTGCCACTCAGAACAACGAGAAGGCTGAGATAGAGAGAGGTGTCAGGATCCCCGTTGTGAACACTACCGCCACGGAGATCAACGTGGAGTTCGTATCCGCATCGTTGCGCCTGCTGGTGACACCGCAGATCACGGCGGAAGGAACCATCGTCCTGGACATTCAGGTGGAGAACAACACCCCTGACTTCGTCAACAGAGTCGGGGATGTCCCTCCGATCAACACTCAAAGGGCGCAGACCAAGGTCCTGATAAACGATGGTGGAACAACGGTGATAGGAGGCATCTTCAGTCAATCTGAAGGGTTGAGCGAGGCTGGGGTCCCCTGGTTCCGAAAGGTGCCTCTCTTCGGCTGGCTCTTCAAGAGGAAGAACGTCACGAATGAGAATAGAGAGTTGCTCATATTCCTGACGGCAAAGATTATGAGAAGCTCTGCTTAATAAGGAGGTTTCTTATCATGAAGAAATTTCTATTAGCCGCAGCGGTCTTCATAGCTATTTTCCTGTTGCCAGGCTGCAACAGCTCTACCGATGATCCGGACTATTCCGACTCGATTGTGACAATTATCAGCGTTGAACCGATGCCATTCTGCTCGGTACCGCTGCCGGATGCCAATCAGGTCTATCATGACGATAATGCCACTTTTACATTCTCCAATCAGCCAAGGAACATAGATGCGGAGGGAACGTTTTACAACGATGTAGTTCTGAACCGATATGTTGTTTCCTATTCCGGTGGTGTTGCTCCTTCATTCTCTCAAAACATTAGTGTGAGGGTCCCGAGTGGGGGTACGGCGCAATTCAGCACCGTCGTGGTCAGGGCTGTTGACAAGATGGCAGGATACTTCACTCCGGGTGTAGATGTGGATACGACGGTGATCTTTTACGGAAAGGATGTGGCCGGAGAAGATGTCCAGACTTCGGTGCTGTTCACCATCAATTTCAGGGATATTTGCGGGGGATAGCATTCGGTTGCGATAGCTTTGACAATGGTACATATGAAAACATTGATGAAGAAGAGATCTCCATTTTAAAATTGCATCAGATTTGGATTCTCAGAAGCTTCCAGGGTTGAAATGAACATTTCAACCCTATTTTTTTAGAAAGGAAAAATCGGAGGACGAAGTGACGACCATGAAAAACGAACCTGATGAAATCCTGACGGAGACTCTGGCAGACCTCTATCTCAAGCAGGGAATGAAGGTCAAAGCTCGCAGGATCTATGAGAAACTGCTTGAGAGGACCCCGGACGATTTCCGCCTGATGCGAAAGATCGAACTGACGCACTCTTCCGGGAGTGAAGCGCCGGAATCATCTCAGTCACAGCATTCCGAAGATGGCATATGCGGAAATACAAGAAATGAAACCGTGGAGAAAAAGATAGGACTGCTTAAGAAGTTGCTGGAGAGGCTGACGGGATGAGCTTTTCCCAGGCAGCGATGAAAAGAAGAGATGATATAATAATTTAAGATCTTAACCTTTCTATTAGGAGAGATAGCATTGGATAAAGAGATTAAAGACCTTATCGACTACATATCAAGAAGCAACTTCGTGGAGTTCGAACTGGAGAGGGAAGGCTTCAAGATCAAGCTGGTCAAAGGAGCAGGCAGAGTGGCTAAAATCGAAGCGGCTCCTCAAGAGGTCGTCATTGAGGAAAAAGTGGTGGAGAGCAGCGAACTGCCGAAAGTCGAAACCGCTCCCGCGGAAGCTCTCGAAAAGGATAATCTGTTTGAAGTGAAGTCTCCAATAGTGGGAACTTTCTACAGGGCTCCCGATCCCAAAGCTCCTCCCTACGTGGAGGTTGGCGATCTCGTACGGAAGGGGCAGATTCTGTGCATCGTGGAAGCGATGAAGCTCATGAACGAGATCGAGTCGGAGGTTGCAGGTGAGATCGTGGAGATCCTCGTTCCCAACGCTCACCCGGTGGAGTACGGGCAGGTACTATTCCGGTTGAGACCGGCAGAATAGGAATAGAAGTCATGTTCAAGAAGATATTGATAGCCAATCGGGGAGAGATTGCCCTGCGGATCATCTGGGCATGCAAGGAGCTCGGCATTAAGACGGTTGCCGTTCATTCCGATGTTGATGCCGATTCTCTGCATGTCAAATATGCCGATGATGATGTCTGCATCGGTCCCGCCAAGAACTCTGAAAGTTATCTGAACGTCACCAGCATCATCTCAGCG
The DNA here is from genome assembly GCA_040752675.1 of Acidobacteriota bacterium. Classification (NCBI taxonomy): domain Bacteria; kingdom Pseudomonadati; phylum Acidobacteriota; species Acidobacteriota bacterium. The sequence goes on along the minus strand of JBFMGF010000008.1, from coordinate 2,853 downwards.
GCTGAGATAACTGGAGCCGATGCGATCCATCCCGGATATGGATTCCTTGCGGAATCAACGCACTTTGCGGAGATATGCAGGGAATGCAACATCACCTTCATCGGCCCTTCCCCGGAGATCATTAGATTGATGGGAGACAAGGTGGAGGCAAGGAGGACGATGATCAAGGCGGGTGTGCCGGTCATCCCGGGAAGCGAAGCGGTCATCCCGGATGACGTGGAAGCATTGAAGCTTGCCGAGCAGATCGGTTATCCCATTATCATCAAGGCAGCGGCTGGAGGCGGGGGGCGTGGGATGAGGATTGTCAGGAGCGCCGAGGAACTGGATGAAGCCTTCAAGATAGCACAGACGGAAGCGAAAGCAGCATTCGATGTCCCGGATGTATACATAGAGAAATATCTTGAAGCCCCAAGGCACATCGAGTTTCAGATACTCGGCGATAATTTTGGTAATATCCTTCATCTCTTCGAAAGGGAGTGTTCCATCCAGAGGAGGCACCAGAAGCTCGTCGAGGAATCTCCTTCTCCTGGCATGACTCCAGAGCTGAGAGAAAGAATGTCGTCTGCAGCGCTCAAAGCGGCTGAGACAGTAGGGTACACGAATGCCGGGACCATCGAATTCCTCCTGGATGGTGACCGGAACTTCTATTTCATGGAAATGAATACGAGAATTCAGGTGGAACATCCCGTGACCGAGAACGTGACCGGGATTGATCTCATCAAGGAGCAGATAAAGATCGCAGCGGGAGAGAGGCTTTCCTGCCGCCAGGAAGATATAAAACTGAACGGCCACAGCATAGAATGCCGGATCAATGCGGAAGATCCGGAGACATTTGCTCCTTCTCCAGGAAAGATCAGACTCTTCCATCCACCCGGCGGACCCGGGGTCAGGGTCGATACTGCCGCGTATGCCGAGTGCATCATTCCTCCGTACTACGATTCACTGGTAGCGAAACTCATCACGAGAGGTAACACCAGAAAGGAAACGGTTTCCAGGATGAAGAGAGCCCTGGATTCCTTCATCATAGAAGGGATCAAGACCAACATCCCGTTACAGCAGAAGATCATTTCAGACGAAGATTTCATACAAGGAAACATTTCGACGAGGTTCATGGAAAAATTCCTCCCGCAGAAAAAGTCGGAACCCTAGGGATTGCACCTTGCTTCTAGAAAAAATTCCCCCTCTATATGCTATAACCGACAGCGGATTGTCGCATCTGTCTCACTCTAACCAGGTGAGGATCCTCGTCGACAGCGGCGTGAAACTGATCCAGATGAGGGAGAAAAAGGTTGGCAGGGATTTTTTCGAGGAGATCGTTAAGTCTGTTTCCTATTCCAGAGAGCGCGGGGCGTTAATCATAGTCAATGACAGAGTGGACATGGCTCTTGCCGCTGGAGCAGATGGTGTTCATCTCGGGGAAGAAGACCTGCCGCCGCTGGAAGCAAGAAGAATTCTTGGCCCGGCAAAGATCATCGGCGTTTCCACTCATTCCATCACGGAGGCGATCCAAGCATCGAGGATGGATGTGAATTATCTGGCCATCGGGCCTATCTTCAAGACAAAGACCAAAGACCTGAAATACAGCCCTCTAGGTCGGGAAGCGATTGCTGAAATCAAAAGGACCGTCGACAAACCGCTCGTTGCCATAGGTGGAATCACGCTGGAGAAAGTAAGGGAGATCTTCGAAGCCGGCGCCGATTCAGTGGCCATAATATCAGACCTTCTATGCAGAGGAGAACCCGGTGAAAGAGCCAGGCTCTTTCTAGCTGCTATCGAATCTCTGAAATCATGAAATATTTCCTGTTGAGCGATATCCATTCCAACCTCGAAGCTCTGGATGCCGTCCTTGAAAATGCGAGATCTAGAGGGGAGGGCGAGTTTGTGGTCCTCGGAGACATCGTCGGGTATGGTGCAAATCCCAACGAGGTGATTGCAAGGGTCCGCGATCTGAAACCTATCGTCATGATCAGAGGAAATCACGAGAAGGTCATTGCGGGATGGGAAGAAGAGGACGAGTTCAACGCGGCGGCGCAGGCAGCGGTGAAGTGGACGCAGGACTCTCTCACGGAAGAGAATAGAGATTTCATCAGATCCCTTCCAGGCGGGCCCATCGGCATCCATGACGAAGTCCTCGCCTCGCACGGGACGCCGATCGACGAGGATGATTATCTCTTTTCCGAGTATGATGCGATGAACATCTTCAAAAAAATCGATTTCAGGATATGCTTTTTCGGTCACACACACTTCCCCATGGTGTTCGCCCTTGATGGGGAAACTCTTTACTATTACTCTCCCGGGAAGGGCAACGTGAAGGTGAAGATCGAGGAGGGCCTGCGATATCTTATCAATCCGGGGTCGATCGGACAGCCAAGAGATAGGATTCCGGATGCCTCGTACGCGATCTATGAGAGTGAATCGAAGATGGTTTCCTTCATCAGAGTTCCCTATGATGTTGATAAGGCAAAGGCGAAGATCCTGCAGGCCGGGCTTCCTGTAATGCTCGCTACCCGTCTTTCCTTAGGTCTATAAGGGTTTCTCTTGAATACTGTTTGATGAGAATCATCCATCTTGAAACTGAAGTCAGAGCATCAACAACTATATCGGTCATCACATCTCTTAAGGTGAATTTAAAATGCTCTTTCAGGATCAGTTTACCCTTGATTGAAGGATACTTTCCCAATCAATGAGATCAACCAAATTGGAGCAGAGGAGACCTTATCCCCTTTGATTCATCTTCTACAGTTTGGGAGCTCTCATCACTCTAGAACCCTTGATTTTATTGAGTTCTTCTCTCATCCCTCACCAAAACCTGGTGCCAATATATTTGAGATAATTTTAAAATATATCTTGACA
>JBFMGF010000007.1 GCA_040752675.1 Acidobacteriota bacterium | reverse complement strand
GAGTGCGCATGGCCCATGGCGCCTAAGCAAGAGTCCTGCGCTGAGCTTTGCGCTGCCCGCTGGATTCTTTGACTCACTGGGTTTACCTCGGCTGTACACAAAATGTTGATGTAATCGTTCGAACCGCTGTATACGTGATCCATATGTACGGTGGTGTGGGAGGAGGGAAGCCGTGAGGCTCCCCCTATCCCGATTGGGCTGGCAACAAATTCTCATTGTGTTTTGCTATGGCTTCGAACCAAATTCTAGGAAGGATAAGCCTATTTCTTTTGAGGTTCAATAGATTTTACACAAAGTTATTTATACAACCTTCAAGGACTTACGAAATATCCATTTTTCTCATTTCAGCTCAAGTTTTTCTTTAAGCTCTTTAATCTTGGCGGGAATTAAGGCTTCAGACCCTTTTACAATGAGATGCTCTGTTTTTTTACTTGAACTCAGGATGGTCCCAAAGTGGGAAACCTTAGGCTGAACAATCAAGACACGTTCCGCAAAACATTCTCTTACTCTCTTCAGATGCCTCCAAACCATGTATGGCTTGCAGATGTTAACTGCAAGAGCGATATCGGCCTCTATAAAAGGGGAGAAGGCATATTTAACGGGAAGAGGATCTGAGATTCCCCCATCCGTGAGAAGAAATTCTCTTCCATCTCTCTGGATTTTCCTTGCCCGGTAGAGAATGGGAATCGCAGCGCTTGATCTCACCGCCTCTGCCAAAGTGATACCGTAGTTGGATGAATCAGTATGCAAAAAGATCTCTTTCATCTCGCATAGATCAAAGGCCAAAATGCCCATCTTTTCTACACCATGGTACAAAGTTTGAAAATCGGCTTTATCCAGAATCTCAAGATGTTCAGGTATTCTTCCGCTGAATCGGTGAGCCACTCTGGATAAAAAGCCAAGATTTCTAACGGCAATGGCGAAAGATAAGAGCTGCCAACCACTGAGGTCTGATACTCTTTCCGTCATTTCCTTCACATCCATGCCACATGCTGCATAATAGGCGGCAACAAGAGCACCAGCACTGCATCCAATGATGGAGTGAACATCTATATCTTCTTGAACAAGTCTCTTTATCACACCAATATGAGCTCTTCCCTTCATGCCACCCGCGCCGAGAACAAGGCATAATTTCTTCATCATGACTACCTTAATTGTGAAATGGTTCTATAATCTGAATATGCGATTGAAAAAGTATTGCTTAATAGAAAAATATCTTTTAGACTCTTAACAATATTTCTTGAAGAACAATGATTAATTTGCATTTCAGCGAGGAGGGATCATGAAATCTGACATTATGGAGAAATTTCATTTGACACCGTTTTCCTCTGGATTTCTGCAGGCTGTTCTGGTCTTCATTTACTGTGCCCTCGTGGCGATGGTGTTTCAAAATGGAGAGCTCTGGTTTGGAAAGATTCAGGAACCGTTTGTGGGAATCCTTCTCTTCCTCCTTTTATTCTGCACATCAGCACTGCTATGTGTTCTCTTTGTAGGAGCTTATCCGCTCCGGCTTTATCTATCCAATCCCGCGGAAAATCTGAAGAAAGCACTCGCGGTCCTGGGCTGGAGCGGCGCCTGGCTTCTGCTTTTCATCTTCGGCTTTTTCTTCATCATCTGGATGGCTTAGATAAAGAAACTGGGAACGGAATACATTGATTCTTTTGTCTTCAACCCGCATAAGTGGATGCTCACGAAGATGAGTTGTGTCAATTCATGAGGGGGCTCTTCAGAATCGGAGGCTTTGAAGGCTTGATCTCCGACTTCTTAAGATCCAGTTCCTCCACCAGCACAGAAGGAGTGACAAGTGATGCCGGCAGTTCTGGATTATTGCCCAGGAGAATATTGTATGCGAAACTGTCGTCACCAGCTTCAAGGATGTCTTTCAGAGCCCTCACCGTTATTCCTTCGAATTCGGCACCCCTGATTAATTCCTCTCTTCCATCCTCCACGTAAACCTTGTAAGCCTCGACTGGAAAAGAAAGCTCCGTCTTTCTTTGCTCCGGCGTGAGATCCGTGCTGCTATCCGATTCCAGATATGAGTTCTTATCCCTCAGTTTAGTTACAACGATGCCGTATTCCAGACCCATCTCCCTGCAGTATTCCAGCAGTTTTGCCTTTAGATCTTTGAGGGAAGTCTTTTCTTTTGCGGTGATGATCATATTGGCGGGACGTCCCTCCGCAGGTATATGCAGGCTTCCCCTTGAGTGTCCGTTGCTCTGCTTAAGTTTTTTTGTCGGAATGCGACTCATCAGCAGGTTGACGAGCTTGCCGCTTTCTATCAGGGAGACTCTTTGCGGAGGAACACCATCATCGTCGACTCCGTACCATCCGATCAGAGGCACACCATTCCAGTTTCTCAGCGTGGGATCATCAATGACGTCAATGAATGATGGAAGAATCCGCAGATTAAGTTTTCCCGCCAGCTTTCCTTTCTGGACCATGCCGGCATATCTCTCATCGGCGAGAAGGGGAGTCTGTGGAGAAGAAACGTTTGCAGCCAGGAGTTGCCTGAAAAACTCCCCTGACGCCTGTCCGGTGAAAAGGACAGGACCAGAGTAGTCAGAAAGCTGCTCGACATGGGAAATGTCCAGAGTAATCCGGGCAAACTCTCTGATCTTTTTTGCAATATCCTCTCTCGCTGGAAGATCGTTTATATCGCGTGCGTAGAACGTCTCGTAATTGAAGATGTTCTGCCCGTCGGCAGCCTGCGTGGAAGCCGAGGCTCCGACGAGGATGACTGAAGTCCCCCTGCGGTTCTTGAAACCTTCGCTGTTAAGGAAATATCTATTGATTGCGATCGCTTTGAACGTCACATTGGAATCATTGATGGATGGGTACTCCCTGAAGATGCCCGAAAGTTCCATTACTGCCTTTTCCCAGGCGGCTCTGTCGATCTTCAGATCCACGCGCGACTCCATCACGGTGTACGGTTCCTCTCTGGAGAGATCATCAGGGAGATCAGTGATAGCTTTGGTCTGGACGTAGGCTCGCTTCCGGGCAAGCTTTTCAAGGGCTGCCTTATATGCCTGATCGCTCGCCAGCCAGATATCCTGTCTGAGTGCGTCGTAATCATTCTCGATGGTGAGTTCGGCCGCCCGCTGCAAGATTCCTGACCAATCGCCGATGAAATTTGTATTATCAAAGGTGTAATCCCCGACGCGAAGATCAACGAGGAGGTATCTGTTCCTGTCGTCAATTTTCCGGGTGATGGTGCCGAAAGAACCGTCCAGTTCGAAGTTCTGAAATTCTGTGACTGCGTACTCTACATAGTATGGTTTATCAAGATTCTCCATCTTCAATTTCCGGATGGTCCTCTGGAGTTCATCATCCATGGCTTTGAAGAGAGCCTCATCGGTAAAGCCGCCCATTAGGAGCGATGGGATGGAGAGGGTAAGCAGCGCCATGATCATCCACGGAAAAAGTCTCATGTTCTTTCTGTTCAGTCTGGCTATGTTCATCTTTTCCTCCATGATCGGCAAGATGGGATCGGACTTTTGAATCTTATTCATGCAGAGGAGGCGGCAGAATAGGGGGCCTCTCCTGTTCCTTGAACTTCTTTTCTACCTCAATCTCGGAAACAAGAATGCTGGGGGAGATGGCAGAGACAGGAACGCTGCCCGATTCGGCGCCACAGGTTCCGTTGAAGACATTGTAGTCATCACCGGTCATGATTATCTTTGAGAAAGAGGTGAGTGGAGTTCCCACGATATCAACTCCCCGAACGACTTCATCAGACCTCCCGTCCGTGTAAACGCGATAGACCAGGAGAGGAAGCACCTTGAAACTCTGCGGGCCGTATCGCCCCGTATGGGTAAATCCCCCTGCGATATCCTTGAAGATTAACCCATAAGGTTTTCCCTGCTTCTTGCATTCGTCGATGAGAAGCTTTCGGAGTTCGGTGTAGGGAACGCTCTTATCCGACGTGATCATGAGATTCCCCTGGCGGGCAACGCAGGAATGGGAATGCTCCCTCCTTCCGTGGGCGTTGGATTTCGTGAAATTTTTGATCGGAGATCGGGACATCAGAAAGTTTTCCAGAACTCCATTCCTGACGACGACCACCTTCTGAGACATGACCCCTTCATCGTCATAAAGGTAATATCCTCTGAGAAACTTTCCATTGAATGTCTTGAGCGTGGGGTCGTCGTAAATTGAAATGAATGGCGGTAAGATCTCCTGACCGACCTTCTTTGTGAAGGTCTGCCCCTCCATCTCGCTCTTCTGGCGATGCCCCTCGATCCGGTGTCCGAATATTTCGTGGAAGAAGACGCCGCTGGCGCGGTTCAGTAGTATGGCTGGGCCAGAATAGGGTTCGACGAGAGGGGCCTTCCTAAGAGCCAGCAGCTCCTCAATGAGAATCTGGATGGACTGCTTCACCTTCTCGTCGGCGGGAAGCCCCTTCATCGTGTCGGCATCGAAGCTTTCATAACGGTAGAGGTCCATCCCATCATCGGCGGTCGTCTCACAGTAGAGAGAGAGGCGAATGTAGTTGTTTCCAAGCTGGATCCTCGTCTTCTCGCTGTTGACGAGATACTTGTTGACGCTCTGGATACTCAGGGTAACGGAAGAGCGATGGATCTCCGGATGATTTTTGAAAGCATCGCTGAATTTTTTGAGTTTCTCAGCCCAGGGATAAAGATCTTCTTTCATTACGGCCCTTTCGCCAAGATATATTTTGGAATCCTCGGAAGAGAAATCGTTGGAGGAATCTTCTTCTTCTACTTTCACCGCTTTGTTGGTCTGGACTTTCGTGTATCTTTCCTGAGCCGCCTTGAACTTCTTTTCAGTCTCCAGCCATAGCCTCTGTCTAATGGCTCTTTCATTGTCGCTAAGGCTAATTCTTACCGGTTCCTGGTAATAGCGGGTGAAATCGAAATCGCCTCGGATCTCGTGCGTGTTATCCAGCTCAGGGCTTCCAACCCGAACATCAACATCGAGATATCGAGAATGGTCTTCGGAATCTTCCTTTATTGCTCCAAAACTGGCTGATATCGTCTTCTGATCGATGTCGGTGATCTGGTAACTCAGAAAAAATAGTCCGGCCGGTTTCTCCTTGCTGAGGGTCTCGAAGCAGCGGGAAAGCTCCTTTTCCATGGCGGAGAGAACGGGAGATTCTTGAATTGCCAGGAGGGGAGAGCAATGCAGCAAGAAAGAAAAATTGAAGAGCATGGTGGACAACAGGATGAAGATTGAATCTGCTCTTTCGATTCTTCGGAGATTTGGAAACATAAAACCTCCTATCATTCGATGCTTATTGATAAGATTCGTTAGATAAAGATATCATTATTTTTCGCTTCATCCAAGGCGAAAATGCCAACAGGGTTTGCGTCATGAAAGTGGGTTTTTGCTGTTGACTTTTTTTATGGATATGATATTGTAGATATAAATCTACATAAAGGAGGATTCCCATGGTTTCTATCCAGAACATTGAAGCCCGGAGGAAC
>JBFMGF010000006.1 GCA_040752675.1 Acidobacteriota bacterium | reverse complement strand
ATAAAACCAGGACTGGTTTTATGATGTAATCGACATCCAAGATCTTCAGATATTCTATGACCTTTTGGAACTCTATTTGGCATTCCTGGCAGAGGGAATCTATCAGGACCGGGGCGTTCTGGAGTTCTCTCTTGCAGCTCTCAACCTTGCAGTCGAATACCCTCAATGGGTTCTCGGCATATCTCCTGTTGCAGTCCCCGCACAATTTTCCAAGAAGCGGTTTGAGAAATCCTCGCAGCGTCTCTCTATAATTCTTCCGGCAGTTAGCGCATCCAACGGAATTGATAGCGGTCTTGAAGTTCTTTATCCCCAGCGCTTCGAGAAAGTGGGCGCTCATGGCAATGACCTCTGCGTCTACGAAAGGGCTCTTCTCCGCCAGGACTTCCACTCCGATCTGGTGAAACTGTCGTTGTCTGCCTTTCTGCGGCCTCTCGTAACGGAACATCGGTCCGATATAATAATATCTGCTTTTGCTACTCCTCCTCTGGAGAGAGTGCTGGACATAGGCTCTCACGACCGGGGCAGTATTTTCAGGCCTCAGCGTTAGAGATTCATTCCCAACCCTGAAGGTGTACATTTCTTTGTTGACGATGTCCGTAGCTGTTCCTATGCTCCTCTCGAAGAGTTTTGTTTCTTCGAAGATGGGAGTTCTAATCTCCCGGAAACCATAGAGCGAAAAGACCGCTGCTGCCTTGCGCTCGACAAACTGCCACTTACTGACCTCTTCCGGAAGAATATCCTTTGTGCCCTTGATGGCCCTGTACATAAGACCTTGAGATTCAGCGGCTAAAATTACCATACAACCCCTCAAATATCAACTGCAGCTACCCCTCGTTTGGACAATCTCAAATTCTTTTAACATTCCATTTTAAAAGAAAGACGTGTAGAATCGGGTCATGAACGTCAAGAGTGACAGTAGACTGTTTTCCGCAACCGCTATCGTCAAGAGCCTTTTAGCCTTTCTATTCCTGTCGTTCGTCGGCATTCATGATGGTTTAAGAGCCGTTTCGAAAGACTCCCTCAGATACCCAGTTCAAAAGCTGGTCGATCGACATCCGATCAAGGTAAATATCAATAAGGCATGGGAAAAGAAAGCCGAACAAAAGCTATTACCGCGACCTCTCGTCAATGGTGGATCAGTCTTTGCAGCTTTTCAGCCAGGGATCATCGAAGCCTATGGCGCTGCTGACGGGCATCTGATATGGAGAAAGGAGATGCCGGGGATGAATGGGCTCATTGCTGCCCTGGAGAGTTCGATTCTTGTGAAGGATCATGAAAAGTTGATAGCTCTATCCGAAAAGAATGGAGATCTTCTCTGGGAAGTGGATGTTGGTTCGGATTTTCTCTATTCCACGGTGAAGACCGACGGAGGAGTTTCAATGGTTGCTCTGTTGAAAGGAAATATCCTCTTCGGATTGAACATGACGGATGGTTCAATGAAAAAAGTCTCGGAACTTCGAATGGGGCTCGAAAGGCCGACGGCGTTTTCCTTTGATGGAAAGCGCAATGTTGCTCTCGTCTTTGAAAATCGCACGGTATCGATTTTTAGCATTAAAAGAGGAAAGAAACTATGGAGCTTCCGGGGCGGCTCCAGGGTCCTCGCGGCCCCGCTGATCTGGCCGAGGAGGATTGTTGTGATGTGCGAGGATAACTTCTTTTACTGTCTCACCTTAAAGAAGGGACATCAGGTCTTTCGGAAGAAATCGGAGAACAGACTTCTCAACGATGGAGTGAAGCTTCGGGGCTTGCTCCTCTTTTCCCCTTTTGCCTCTAGAAATCTAAGCAGCTTCAACATCTCCACCGGGACTATTCAGCCTCTATTCTCGCTGGAGCAGGAAAGGCATTACTTCATCACAGCTCCCTCATTCAGCGAAGGATACCTAGCCTGTAGCTACTCCGACTTTTTCTCCGGTTCCGATTTCATCATCAATTTTTCTGTGATTATCGAGGAAGTCCCACGGGAAAGAACGTCATCGAAGCCATAGGTGCGGAGCAAAGGCGGTTCTTTTTCTACTGTTATTTCTGTTCAGGACAAGCAATCTTCTTGCTTGCCTTTCAGCTTTTTACGCACGTAACCGACGAGACCACCCTCTTCAATGATAGTCGTAATGAACTCCGGCAGAGGACTTGAAGAGTAAGTCTCAACACGGGTCAAGTTTCTGATGAGTCCCTTTTCTTTGATGATCTCCAGTTGATCCCCTTCAGAGATCTTTTGAGAGGCCTCCTCCGATTCAAAGATGAGGAGCCCGACGTTTATGGCGTTCCTCAGGAAAATCCTTGCGAATGACGATGCAATGACGGCCTGAATCCCGCACCCCTTGATGGCGAGGGGGGCATTCTCCCTCGAGCTGCCGCAGCCAAAATTCGATCCCGCAACAAGAAAATCTCCCGTGGAAATATTTTTCGCAAAGTTCTCTTCATATCCGGCCATACAATGTTTTCCGAGCTCGGCCATGTCGTAAGTATTGCAGTACTTCACCGGGATTATCATATCCGTATCGATATTATCGCCGAATTTAAAACATTTCCCTCTCATGATTCCTTTCATCTTATCTCCACCATTTTCATATTAATTCTCGCGGGTCTGTGATACGACCCGTTATGGCAGAGGCGGCGGCGACAGCGGTTCCGGATAGATAGACCTTGCTTTCGAGGTCTCCCATCCTTCCCTTGAAATTTCTATTGGTTGTCGCCAGACAGACTTCTCCTTTTGCCAAGACCCCCATGTGTCCACCAAGACAAGGTCCACAGGTCGGGGTCGTCACCGCGGCGCCGGCTTCTAAGAAGATTGATATGAGACCTTCCGCGACAGCCTCTTTGAAGGTCCTGGCGGTTGATGGAGTGATGATAAGCCTCACGCCTTCATGAATCCTCTTTCCCTTCAGGATGGCCGCTGCAGTTCTTAGATCATCGAGCCATCCGTTCGTACAAGATCCGATGAAGACCTGATCGAGCCTGATGTCCTTGAAGTTCGACGCTTTAGCGACGTTGCTAGGCAGGAATGGGTATGCGACGAGTGGTTCCATTCTATCAACCTTGAAGGTCAAAGTTCTTGCATACCTGGCATCATTGTCTGACTTCAAAAAAGGCAGTTTACGTCTTTCTGACCCAGACTGTACTTCAGATGCTGACTCCAAGCCAAGATATCGCAAGGTGATCTCATCTGGCTCAATGATCCCTGTTTTTGCTCCTGCTTCTATAGCCATGTTGCAGATTGAGAATCTATCCGCCATTGGAAGCGAGCGGACGGCATCGCCGGAAAACTCGAGAGCCATATACATCGCTCCCTCCACTCCAAGCTCCCCGATGACGGTCAAGATCATATCCTTTCCGGAGATGTAATCGGGCTTTTTCCCATGGAATACGATCTTGATGCTCTCGGGAACCTTAAACCATGTCTCGCCCAGAGCCATACCAGCAGCAAGATCGGTGCTCCCAACTCCCGTGGCAAATGCGCCGAGTGCTCCAGCGGTGCATGTATGTGAATCCGCTCCAATGAGGATCATGCCAGGAAGGATGAGGCCTTCCTCTGGCATCAAGGCATGACAGATCCCTCCCCTGCCTACCTCATAGTAGTATCTGAGGTGATGCTTCTTCGCAAAATCTCTCATCTCCTGAGACAGCTCCGCTGATTTGATATCCTTTGCCGGGACGAAGTGGTCGTTGATGAAGATGATTCTCCCGGAATCGAACGGCTTTTCTGCGCCCATCCTATGAAATACCTTAATGGCAAGCGGTGCCGTTACGTCGGTAGCCATGACAAGGTCCAGCTTGCACATGACGAAATCACCCGGCTTTACCGTTTCCTGTCCGCTCTTTTTTGCAAGGATCTTTTCAGAAATCGTCATTCCCATATCGACTTACACTCAACTTAGAGACTCTCGTCAAACCTGCACGTCCATATAGAATGAGCGTCCTGCTTCAAGCAAAAGCTTCACTATATCTGCTTGATCAAGATGCTTTTTTCATGTAAGAGATGATGTAATCTCCAGTTTCGGAGGTCCCGAGATTCCCACCGACTTCCCTCGGGCAGTTCATGGTCTCTATGGCTGAAACTACGGCCTTTTCCACGAGAGAAGCCGGTTCGTTAAGCGAGAGATGTTCGAGCATCATCTGAACGGTCAGGATGGCACCCAGTGGATTAGCAAGGTTTTTACCGGCATACTTAGGAGCGGACCCGTGGACCGGCTCGAACATTGAAACCCCTTCAGGATTGATGTTCCCAGATGCTGCCATTCCCAATCCGCCCTGAAGTTGCGCTCCGATGTCAGTGATGATGTCTCCGAACATGTTGCAGGTCACTATGACTTCAAACTGTGCTGGATTCTTGATCATCTGCATGGCAAGAGCATCGATGTACATGTGTTCAGCTACGATGCCGGGATACTCTTTGGAAACGCTCCAGAATACCCGCTGCCAGATGTCGTGACCGTACCTGAGAGCATTGCTCTTATCGCTCATTGTAACTTTCGTTCTGTTATTCTTCCTGGCATAATCGAAGGCGTAACGGATGATCCGCTCGACTCCTTTCCTCGTGTTGACATCTTCCTGAATCGCGATCTCATCGGTAGTTCCCTTCTTGAAGATCCCCCCTAATCCCACATAGAGACCTTCCGTGTTCTCCCTGAAAACGACGAAATCTATATCCTCTCTGCCTCTCCCCTTGAGCGGGGACAACCGATCGCAGAGGAGCCGGACGGGTCTCTGGTTTGCATAGAGGTCCAGCTTGAATCTAGAACCGAGCAGGATGTCGGTGGCGTGTTTCATGTCCGGGACCCTGGGATCTCCAAAAGCACCCATGAAGATGGCATCGCATGTTTTGAATTCTTCTATGGCCCCTTCTGGAAGGGTTTCTCCGGTCCTGAGATACCTATCGGCTCCGTAATCATATTCGCTAAACTTCAGGTCAAGGGCGAAGATCATTGAGACTGTTTCCAGGACTCTCCGGGCTTCCCGCGTGACGTCCACCCCGATCCCGTCTCCCGGAACAACGGCTATTCGTCTGCTCATCACCATTCCCCTTTTGCATTATAACGTTTACTACAAAGATGATTTTAACATCATAACCAATAAATCGAACCAGTTATTTTCCTGAAAGCATCATTCGTGCCCTTTTTCCGGATCGGATTTCAATAGAGAAGGATCAGGAACTTTCTTAACGAGGGATCGATGCGATCTGAGGATCGAATATCTCTGATAAAGGATGATGAAGAGCGCTCCCACGACTATCCCCGCGACGTCGGTGAGGAAATCGGAGAAGCATGCATCCCTGCCTGGGACGTAGTACTGATGGATCTCGTCCGATGCCGCGTAAGCTATGGAAAAAATGCTGCATAACAGGACGGGAAGAATTCCCACCTTCTTCTTGAGCCCGAAGTTAACGGCCCTTACAAGAAGGATAATGAGGAGAAAATATTCGGGGAAATGCAACAGGTAATCAGGGGCCTTCACGCCGAATCTTGCATACGAGATTGATGAAAGATAGTAGATCAGGGCAAGATAGAAGATTGGTGGAAGCCAGAAAACGATCGCCTTGAGAGTCCTGCTCATGTCACTTTGGGAATGGATAGAGTGTATAGGCGATAAGGAGGGATGCTGTGATCATGATAAGCGCTAGGTAGATCCCCACCTTTAGCCTTCCCCTCCTGTCATTTCTGGTCAGGAAGGCGAAAAAGACGGAGACTAGCCCGGTAAAGACAAGCATGTGGATGAAATGACTCTGAAACAACTATTCTTTCCTCCCTATTGAAATATCGAAGACATCGAGCATGAGGAGAAGATTCATGAGCCCAGCGGTGAGGAGGTAAGCGGTTCCATATGCGGAGCCTTGTGACTTCATCCTTTCTCTCATCCTAGTCATCAGGAAGCTGGATCTGGCCTCCTCTTCTCCGGGTAGAAAATATGCAGGAGAGCCATACACATACACTCTCCCCACGATGTCAAGAGGACCGGCAGCCATGTTCGTGGCTGTCTGAAGATAGGACATAAAGGGTTGCCTCTGATCCACCAGAAAGAATCGTCCGTCGGCTACAAAACCTAGGATGAAGGTCAGATGGACGACTATGAAGAATACTACGGCTCTTCCTTTCTTTCCCAGATAGAGATGACCTATTCCCGGAATAAGCCATGTCAGGATCATAGAGATGAGGGAACGCTTGAATTTGGTCCAGCTCATTCTTTCAATCATGCTCACCTTCTAAATTTTCTCACTCCTTCACAATCCAGACCTTCACCTCTGCTGTGACATCTTGGTGGACCTTCACCGGAACCGTGAAGATCCCAAGCGTCTTAATCGGCTCTTCGATCTCTATCTTTCTCTTATCGATCTCGATCCCCTCGCGCTTCAGCAGATCGCTGATCTCTGCTGCGGTTACAGAACCATAGAGGATGTCGTTCTCCCCGACCTTCTTGATGACGGTCAATGAGATCTGCGAGAGTTTCGAGGCCAGTGCTTCCGCCTCCGTCTTTTCCTTGATTTCTTTAACGGCAACCCTTCTCTTCTCCTGGTCGATGAATCTCAGGTTTTGTGGCGTGGCGGGAAGGGCCAATTTCTTCGGGAATAGAAAATTCCTCGCATAGCCATCCTTTACGCTTACGGTTTCTCCCTGCTTTCCCAGTTTCTCGACGTTCTGCCTCAGTATGACCTTCATGGATCTCTCCTTCTTAAATCAATCGGCTGTATAAGGTATGAGAGCCAGGGCCCTCGCCCTCTTGATAGCTGTTTGCAGCTCGCGTTGATGCAGGGCGCAGGTTCCTGATATCCTCCGCGGGAGAATCTTCCCGCGCTCAGGTATGTAGGCCAGAAGCATCCTGACATCCTTATAATCAATGTAGCTCACCTTCTCTTCGCAGAACCTGCAGAACTTCTTCCTTTGAAAAAGGAACTTTCTCCTCTGTGCCGGTTTCTTTCTATCTCTTATTGTTCTCATTGCTATTCTCCTCTCCTTTTTCCTCGGCTCTGGGAGCACTCCCGGTGACGTGGAAATCTGAGTCCGTCGGCTGGATCGGCATCTGGCCGCTTTCCGATCTCACAGTCAGAAACCGGATGATCTTCTCATGCATCCTCATCTTTCTCTCAAGCTCTTTAACCAGAGCTCCTTCGGCATCGTAGAAGAAGAGAAAGTACTGCCCGATCTCGAACTTCTCTATCGGATAGGAAAGCTTCCTTTTTCCCCAGCGATCCGTCTTAACTATGTTGCCGTTCCCCACGATAATCACCTGCTCAAGCAAGGAGACGATCTCGTTCGTCTCCTGGTCAGAAGTGTTGGGAGAAACGATAAATACTGTTTCATATCTTCTCATTGCATATTCTCCTTATGGATTTAAAGCCCTTCTCTCAAGAGCAAGGAGCTTTGATTTATAAATACTTTACAAGCAGCGGCGCGATAATAAGCGAGACAATGGACATTAATTTTATCAGAATATTCATCGCGGGGCCTGCCGTATCCTTGAAAGGATCACCGACCGTATCGCCAACGACTGCCGCCTTGTGCGCTTCCGTTCCCTTTCCCTCGCCTGGTATCTCCCCTTTTTCTATCGCCTTCTTGGCATTATCCCATGCTCCGCCACCGTTCGCCATCGTCAATGCCAGAAGGACACCGCTGACCGTGGCTCCTGCCAGCATCCCACCGAGCGCCGATGGACCAAGCGCAAAGCCAACGATGATGGGCGCAAACACTGCAGTTATGCCAGGAATGATCATCTCTTTCAGCGCAGCGGCGGTTGATATATCGACGATGCGCGCGGCATCCGGCTTTGCTCCTTCCAGACCTTCCAGCAGTCCAGGAATCTCCCGGAACTGCCTCCTGATCTCATCGACAATCCTTCCTGCTGCCTTCCCGACCGAGGTCATCGTGAGCGCCGCTAAAAAGAATGGTATTATCCCGCCGATGAAGATGCCTGAGACGACTTTAGGATCGTTGAGAACGATCTGGATGGGAGACTCTCCATGCTCAATCAGATTCTTGAATTTATACCATACTTCCGTCATGGCGGAAGGATTCATTGTTTCCAGTTGCGCGGCGATCCGCTGTTCGACCGCCTGCGTGAATGCAGAAAAGAGCGCAAGCGCTGTCAGCGCTGCAGAACCGATGGCGAAACCCTTCCCTATAGCTGCCGTCGTGTTTCCAAGGGAATCGAGCCCGTCAGTGATCTTTCTCACTTCCGGACCAAGTCGCGAAAGTTCTGAAATCCCTCCCGCGTTATCTGCGATGGGACCGTAAGCGTCAACGCTCATTGTGATTCCCACAGTGGCAAGCATTCCGACTGCTGCGATGCCAATCCCATAGAGGCCGGCAACTTTATCCGCCACCAGAAGAGCCACGCATATGGCAAGAACGGGAAGGGCGCAGCTTTCCAGGCCTACTGCGAGTCCATGGATGATGTTCGTCGCCGCTCCTGTCTTGCTTGCACGCGCAATGCTGTAAATTGGTCTTGATGATGTGTAATATTCTGTTATGAGTCCTATCAGGATGCCGCTGATGCAACCTGCGAAAATAGCCCAGAAAACGCTATTGCTCACTGCAAACGTCCTCGTGGCAATTAGAGATGCGGTAAGGAATATCCCGGCGGCGATGAAGGTGGAATAACGCAGTGCCGTCTGGGAGCCGATCCTTTTGAGGATCTTCATGGAAAATATCCCTATGAGTGATGAGACGAGGCCAAGAAGCGCCAGAGTTATGGGAAAAGCCATGAGGACATACTTGAGCTGTTCTGGCGTGATGCTGTCGTTTCCAGCCAGGGAGATGAGCGATTTTTTAAAGAGAGTGGATCCGATGGCGATGGATGCTATGATGGCTCCGACGTACGATTCAAAGAGGTCGGCTCCCATTCCTGCAACATCACCCACGTTGTCGCCTACGTTATCAGCAATGACACCGGGATTTCTAGGGTCGTCTTCCGGTATTCCAACTTCCACTTTCCCTACGAGATCGGATCCAACATCGGCAGCCTTTGTGTAGATCCCTCCACCAACCCTTGCAAAGAGGGCAATGGAACTTGCTCCCATGGCGAATCCATTGATGATACTTGCCGTTTCAGGTTTTCCCTTCAGTAGGAAAAATATGCTGACGCCAAGCAAGCCCAGGCTGGCAACGCTCAGCCCCATGACCGATCCACCGTTGAAGGCGATGAGCAGAGCCCTGTCCCTTCCATGGGCTCTTGCCGCCTCAGCCGTTCGCACATTGGCAATAGTAGCCGCCTTCATCCCGAAAAATCCTGCCAGCATGGAACACATGGCGCCGCTTAGAAAGGCACCGGCGGTCCAGATGTTGATATTTAGGACAAGGAAAATAATGACAACGATGATGAAAATGAGGAGGATCCTGTACTCTCGCTTCAGAAATGCCATGGCCCCCTCCCGGATCAGCTCGGATATCTGGAACATGACCTGATTGCCGCTCGGTTGTTTCTTGATATTAAAATAGATGAGGAGAGCGATGATGATCCCTGCTACCCCTATAAAGGGGGCCATTTTTATTAGCAGTTCCATGATTCAGTATTCCTCCCTTTTCTTCTTCTATTTCAACCGCTGGGTCCTGACGTTTAAAGTCCTCATGGCAGCTTCCAAGCCATCCGTGAGAATCGTTTCCATGGCTTTCACTGACCTGTAAAGCGTTTCCTCGACTACATCCATCTCGTCGGCATCAAAATCCGAGAGAACGTAGTCAGAAAGGTCATCGTATCCCTTCGAACCGAGGATCCCGAGCCTCAGTCGTGGAAATTCTTCCGTCCCCAGCTTCTCTATTATGGAAATGACTCCCCTGTGGAATCCCGCTCCCCCACCTCTCCTCAGCCGGATCGTTCCGAGCAGAAGATCGATATCGTCATAGATTACGATAAGATCTCTTGGCACCAGATCGTATCTTTCTAGGAGCAAAGCGGCCGATCTTCCAGATGTATTCATGAAGGTGAGAGGTTTTGCCAGTAACGCTTCTTCGCTAAATTGTCTCACGGCGGATGTGAGCGCCTGGCACTCAAGGATGTCGAATTCTCTCTGCCAGAGTTCGGCAGCCCGATCTAAAACCATGAAGCCAAAATTGTGCCTGTTTTTGCCGAAGGCAGGCCCGGGGTTTCCAAGTCCGAATATTACTTTCACTCTACTTCTTTTCCTTCTTCTCCTTGGCCTCTCCCTTTTCTTCCTTCGCTTCGGCCTTCTCGCCTTCCTCTGCCTTTTCCTCCTTACCCTTCTTGATGATCTCTGGCTCGGCCATCTCTTCCACCGGCGCTGCCGCTGGAGCCGCAACCTCTTCGATCTTAGGAGCGCTGACTACGACAATCGTCTGCTCCGGCTCGTCCAGGATCTTTACTTTATCCGGAATCGCGATGCTGGAGATGCTGAGATGCTGACCGATAAGGAGCTGGGATACATCGACGTCAATCTTCTCCGGAATGTCTGCCGGGAAGCATGAGACTCTTACCTCCCTCACTATGAAATCAAGGATTCCTCCCTGCTGTTTGACACCCAGTGGAACACCAACGAGTTGAAGAGGAACATCGACTTCGATAGCTTCCCTGAGGTCTATCTTGATGAAATCAGCATGGATGATGTTTTCATGGACCGGGTCTCTCTGGTAGTCTTTGATCATGACAGTGTTCTTATCTTCCCTGCCACTAACCTGAATGGAAAAGATGGTGTTCTCTCCCGTGTCGGATGTCAGTATTTCCAAGAGCTTCTTGGGATCGACGCTGATCGGAACGGCCTGCTGCCCCATGCCATAAAGAATGGCAGGAATCAGTCCTCTCTTCCTAAGCCTCACAGAAGCATTTTTACCGATTTCTTCTCTTGGCTCTACGTTTAATACGATATCCTTAAGCATTTCTCATCCTCCAGTGCAGTTCTTTTGTAGCGAAACATTCTCGGCTTCGAGAGATCGGACGTATCGTCTTTTGCTGTCCTTACTTGAACAATGAGCTCACCGAAGAGTTCGTGTGAATTCTTTTGATGGCTTCTCCAAAAAGTTCCGCAATGCATAAGCTCACAATCTTCCTTAATCCCATCTTCTCTTTCTCGAGGGGGATCGTATTCGTGACGATGACTTTCTTGAGATTTTCGTTTTGCAGCCTCTCCACGGCGTTCCCGGAAAGGACTGCATGCGTCATACATGCTATGATCTCATTCGCCCCATTTTTCTTGAGAGCCTCAACGGTCTCTACAAGCGTCCCCGCCGTATCAACAATATCATCCACGATGACGGCCGTCTTTCCCGCCACATTTCCAATCACATTCATGATCTTCGCCACGTTGGCTTCATGGCGCCGTTTATCCATGATGGCCAGACCGGCATTAAGTCTCTTGGCAAAAGCGCGCGCCCTCTCGGTCCCCCCAGCGTCCGGCGAAACCAAGACAGGATTCTTGAGCTTAAGGCCTTTCAGATATCTGATCAGGACGGGTCCGGCATAAAGATTATCAACAGGTATATTGAAGAAACCCTGAATAGCCGGGGCATGCAGGTCCATCACGAGAATCCTGTCAGCACCCGCCGTCGTGATGACATCCGCCACGAGCTTTGCAGAGATAGGAACCCTCGGCTTGTCCTTTCGGTCCTGCCTTGCATAGCCGAAATAGGGGATAACCGCAGTGATACGTGCGGCCGAAGCTCTCTTGAAAGCATCAATCATGATGAGGAGCTCTACCAGATTTTGGTTGACGGGAGGGCATGTCGGTTGAACTGCAAAGATATCCTTTCCCCTCACGTTCTCTTCAATCTGGCAGTAGCTTTCCCCATCTCTGAACCTAGTGACATGGATCTTGCCCAAGGGAACTTCAAGATAAGCGCATATTTTTTTCGCCAGCTCAGGATGGGCATTGCCGGAGAATATTTTCATCTCTCCGCTGCTCTTGTCGTGATGCATAGGATTTTCCTTTCCGATTTCTGGCTGGGGCGGGAGGATTCGAACCTCCGCATGCAGGTTCCAAAGACCTGTGTCTTACCGCTTGACTACGCCCCAGCATAGACGGGGCTCTCATCCTTCAGCGGTATTATAGAATAATATCTCTAATCTAAAAACTATCTTCTCTTTCAGCAGAATAGTCGCCGTTGAAATCGGCGCTTCTGGAAGTGGTTACCCCTCCTGCGATGATCTCATTGTATTTTGCCAGTATCTTCTCTTCGAGCATCCTCCTGGTCT
Source organism: Acidobacteriota bacterium (assembly GCA_040752675.1). Taxonomy (NCBI): domain Bacteria; kingdom Pseudomonadati; phylum Acidobacteriota; species Acidobacteriota bacterium. The sequence goes on along the minus strand of JBFMGF010000006.1, from coordinate 21,871 downwards.
CGTTGTTCAAAGGATGAGCGATGTCCCTGAATGTTCCATTCTTCCTTTTCTTGCTCGGCATCGAAATGAAAAGGCCGTTGTTGCCATTGATGATCTTGATATCGCTGACGACGAAACAATCATCAAAAATGACGGAGACAAAGGCTTTCAGTTTCTCTTCATCCACAGGAAATACTCTTACATCGGTGATTTGCATAGGTTGTTTACCTCCATTTCAGTTTTTTCTCAATCGATAGATCCTCTCATGGTAATCTCGCGAACCGACAGTTTCGACAACCATGCAGTCGCAACGGCTTCCTTTTCTCATAACCTCATCTGCTGCTTTCGAGGCCGCCCGATGGCTGTCGAAGAAACCATAAAAAGCAGAGCCGCTGCCAGTTAGCATGCTTTTTCTCGCGCCTGATTCCTCAAAGATGTCCCTCACTAACTTCAGGTCCGGTCCATCCTTGCCAATAACATGTTCAAAATCATTCTCGGCAAGGGAAAAATCAATATTCCCTTTGAAAATACTATAAATAAATTTTTTTATGTTAGTATCATCTTCCCTGTTTGTCAATAAGGGACTCAACTTTGCATAGGCTTCCGCTGTATTCATCTTCTCGGGGAATATCGCCAGGGCAACCCAGAAGTGTCCGGCGTCTCTCAACGGGATGACGTCATCCCCTCTGCTCATCCCCATGGCTGTCCCTCCCCACAGGAAAAACGGGACGTCGCTCCCCAGGCGCGCTGCCATTTCCAGCATCTTCCGCAGATCAATATTCAGTGATAAATGCCTTTTGAGTGCTAACAGCGTTGCCGCAGCGTTACTGCTTCCTCCACCCAATCCCGATCCAGGAGGGATCCTCTTTTCGATATGGACTCGGATGCCAGGGATGGCATACCATTCTTTCCGGAGGAGTTCTATGGCGCTGTACACGATGTTCCTTCTTCCGGACGGTACATCGCACTTCTGTCCTGGCTCAGATCCGCAGCAGTCAACCTCAATCCCCCTGCCTGCAAATTCAAATTCAATCCTATCGGCAAGGCTCACCGTCTGAAAGACAGTCTCTATCTCATGATAGCCATCCATCCTCTTCCCGAGGACCTTCAGGGCAAGGTTTATCTTGGCAAAGGAATGTAAGTGAAATCGTTCTGGCATCATAAACTTCCTGAGAGAATCGGTTTTTCTGGTTCTATGCTTTCGAGTTCTATAATGCTAACACCTGAAATGCTAAGAAAAGGCTCTTCCGAATAAATCCAGTGCTCTTTCCCATCCCGTTCTGTATCCGCTGAGTGTCTGGCTCGGTAGGATTGAAGGAGTTGTCCATTCTCACCATAGATTTCCATAATGCTGATTTTTTCCATCGAAATCTCCAAGTGAGAAGAAGATTCATTGTCGATGACACCGAAATGCGAAGGGACGAGGCGGAAATAGGGGAAATTCCTTGTCATGAAAGAATCTTTGCCGTTGAAATTATAATGGATGACCAGGTCGGTTTTGCACGGGGGCGGGATACAGGAATCATGCCTAATCGTTAGGGAATGAGCCTCGTCACCAGTGAAGGCCGATGATCTATCATGATCCTTCAGGAAGCCAATAAATTCCTTTCCTGTTATATAGTTCATGAGAAATGATGGATTCATTCTGATCCCGATTAGCTTCGAGAAGCTCTCGCTTGTGGCCCGACCCTTTAGAAGAGTCTTGCTATCAGGTAGAAACAACAAGATCCTTTCATCGGAGAACAGGAAGACCGCAGCCACCTTGCTTCCAATGGGATTCAGGACTTCCAGGCGGGCCATTTTCCCCAGCGCACTTCTCAACCTGCCCGAAAAGCTAAACGTCTCCCCCTTAAGATTCAGCTTTCCTTTGAATGATGCCGCGAGCTCGATATGTTCAATCTTCTCGATGACGGAACTATCGAAACGTTTCGCTACTGGTTTACACTTTTCCTGAAAACGGGCTGTCGCGCAGGAAAAAAGCCAGAAGAACGCCAGAAGAAATGTTTGAGTGAAAATAACGAGACTTGCTCTGCGAGAAATGGTCAAGATGGTTGATCCCAGTATCATTCTTCTATTTTTTTGGATCAGGTTCTCCTGCCTTGCTCTCCCGGCGTGCCTTCCTGATTTTTTCCATGACCTTCTCTTTGTGCCTGATCTTGTTCTGGATAGATATTTCCCACTCCCTGACCGCTTCCTCAATCTCACCTGAAGCATAATGCAAATCGCCGAGATGCTCTCTGATTTCAGGGTCGAAGGGAAAGATCTCCACGGCGGAGAGAAGGTTGATTCTTGCTTGGTCAAGGATCTTCATACGCAGATAGATGTAACCAAGACTATCGATGTAGGCACCGTTATACCGGTCGATCTCCAGAGCGCGGTTCACGCAATCGATCGCCTCTGTGAATCGCTCACTCCTTTCGGCAAGCATGTACCCGAGGTAATTAAGGGCAACCGCGTTTGTGGGATCAAGCTCGATTGCCTTCTTTAAGTAGACTTCTGCTTCGTCGTACCTCCCCCACCTTTCAAGGAGCGATCCCATCGCGAGACTCATTTCTGCATCTGGATATTTTTGGAGCGCATCTCTTAGAAATATGTATCCCTTTTCGTAATCTTCAATTTGAAGAAAGACACCGCAGGCCATGAAGTAGCTCTCTCTGCTCTGGCCGCTTCTTGCAACCATCTTTTGCAGGAGCCTTTCCGCTTTACCCGCATAGCTCTTCGCGAGTATTTCAGCCTCGCGTACTTCCAGTTCCAGTTGAAATCCGAAGATTTCTCTTGCCTCTTTTATGATCCTCAGAGCCCTCCGTGGGCTGTTCTTTTCCATCACTCTGGAGAGTAGGATGTGATAGAAGAGATCTTTCTCGCCATCATTCTCTATGTATTTTGCCAGCGTCTCGTTTGCCTCTTCAATCTCTCCGAGTTCATGATAAAGAGAGGCAATCCGAAAAAGGAGAGAAAGCTTCATCATTCGCATCGCATCGGAACCATCCAGAAGTTCGAGAGCCGTCTGGAAATGCCTGACGGCTCCTCTAAGGTCACCCATGTCTTCACGCATCTCAGCGAGATCGATGGTGATCTCTGGACGGCCGGGTTCCATTGAGAGAAGTTTCATGTAGAGTTCCGTGGCCAGCCTCTTCTTCCCCACTCTGCTTGCCGCCCTTGCCTTGAGATTGATGGCCTCCGGGTTCTCCTCATTTATCTCCTCCCGCTCGAGTATGCAAAGAACCTCTTCATACATCCCCATGTCATAGAGAGCCATTGCGTCCCTTAAGAGAATATCCGGCTCAGGATTACGTTTCCAGCAGGACTGGTAGAGCAGATGCGCCGCTTTGAAATTCTTATCCTTCTCGAGAAGATCACCTATCTTGACTATCATGGAAGGCTGCAAAGGATCCCCCTTCATGAGAGCTTCCACCAGCACCGCCACACTCCCCATCCTCTCTGCCTTTCCCATAGATTCCGCCGCGAGGAAGATCGGCTCCGCATTCTGCTGAAATTTCATTAGATAATCATTCAGAGCTTCTCCAGCAGCAGCAAAATCTCCCCTCTCGATAAGTAGCTTCACAAGTATGAAACGCATCCGCGAGTCAAGAGGGTCCTTTTCGATTCTCTTTCGACACATGGCGATGGTCTTTTCGGATAGCGCATCGTTCCTCTGGTTCAGGGCGAGATTTGCCTTCAGGAAGACCTGAACTCTAACAGCATCACCATTCTCGGGATCGATTCTCAGTGCAAGATTGGAGAATTCATCGGCTTGCTTTTCCCTGCCCATTCTGAGGAACATCGTGGCGGCTTCTGAGTAGAGATCTGAAGAGCAGTCATCCATGATTGCCGCCTCTCTGATCATCTCTTCGCACTTATCGTAGAGTCCGAGGTTGAAGTAAACTCTTGCGATAGAGAATGAGAAATAGGAATGTTCCCGCGACAAGGAGCAGTCTTCACGCTTCGATGAATCTGAAGAAGATGCCAGGATGCAGGTATAAATGAGAACGAATAATAGCGCGAGAATGGGTATTAAAGTGGACTTGTGAGGGAGAAAAGGGCGCCGACAGGGTTCATCTGGATCAGGAAAAGTGATCATTCATGCAGCCTTCTTTAATATTACAGCGCCTTCCTTGAGGACATAGTCCAGCGCCTTTTGAAGTTGATCATCTTTCTCTTTTCCCTCCTCTTTCGCGTCGGATCTAATCTCCAAGGAAGGAGTGATGCCCGTTCTGTTCCAGGAAATTCCACTGGGAGAGATGTATCTTATAGTTGAGAGGAGGATTCCCGATCCATCTTCAAAGGTGATGAGCTCCGCCTCGAGCCCCATCCCATATGACCTCTCGCCGATGACTGTTGCACCTACCCTCTCCTTCAGAAAGAGTGCAAGTCCTTCTGAAGGACCCGCAGTTCCTGAACTGATGAGGACGAAAACGGGCTTCTTCCATGCGAAACCTTTTGGAAATGCCTCCAGGACCTTCTTCTCCGTTCCTCTCTTCTCCATGATAAAAACGGTTCCCCTGTCTATGAAAAGAGAAGCCAGTTTGACCGCTTTAATGTAGTCCCCACGCGTTGAGTTTCTCAGGTCGATGAGCATAATATGACTCTTCTCCTCCACCTCCTTCAAAGCATTCTGAAGAGAAACAGGGTCAACTCTCTTCATGTCGTAGATCCTAAGATGAGCAATCCTGTTTCTCTGCAAGCTGAGTTTGAAACCAGGGTGTTTAATCTTTTCCCTCAAGATGCTCACGTCCTCTTTATGAAACGCTCTCATCCTGATTAGAGAGAGCCTGAGTTCCGATCCAGCATCCCCCTCCATCAATTCCTGACATTGCAGCAGGCTAAGATTCCTGACACTCTTACCGTTGATGGCAAGGATCTGATCCCCGGGTGAGATGCCGACCTTTTCGGCAGCCGAACCTTCATAGACAGAAACAACGGTGAGGTAGCCATGAGCCTTTAAGCATTCCAGTCCTGGAGAAGCCTCTCCTCCTTCTGCAAGATTCTTGAATTCAATCACTTCCTCTTTTGTGAGATAGGCTGAATTGGGATCCAGGCTCGAGAGCAATCCGCGGTTCGCTCCTTCCAAAAGGAGATTGGAGCTGATGGGATCGACATATTCTTTCATGATGATGGTCAAGACATCGGAGAATAGACCCAGGTATTTGTAGAGACCTCCTTTTGAAGAAATCATCCCACCCAGTAACATTGCCAGAGCCATTGATGCAATGATGAGTGGTAAAAAAAGAAATAAGATTCTCTTTCGCATGAGCTTCACCTTTCCGAAAGCCATTTCATCGGATCTATGGCGCTTCCATTGTCCCTTATCTCAAAATAGAGATATGGTCCTTTGAGAGAAGCGCTGTCCCCGATCTTTCCTATGAGGAATCCCTTCTCAACGTACTCCCCCACCTCTACTAGAATGGCCGAAGCGTGACAATAGACACTCAGGATTCCCGCACCATGATCGATTATTATCGTGAGGCCGTACCCCTTGAACCATTCTGCAAAGATGATCTTGCCATCGAAGACCGCTCTCACATCCGAACCCAATGGCGCTACGATATCGATCCCGTTATGAGGGAGCTCTGTTCCAAACTTAGTGTGTTTTATCCGGCCAAAGGGAACATTTACATAGCCCCGACATGGCCACGCAAAGAGCCCTTTGAACTTCCTCGCGTTCAACGAGAGGCGAAGATCTTCCTGCCTCGCGCTGCCAAAGGAATTTATCAATTTTTCCAGCTCATCGCAAGCACTCCTCAGCTCGTTGATGGCCTCGCGATGGATCTCTTTCCTATTCCTGATAGATTCAAGCAGCACCCTTCTCGCCGATTCTCCTCTCAGGAGCATCTGCTTCTTTTTCTCCAGGGCATCTTTCTGCTCTGTGAGGATCATCCTTTTACCATCAAGCTCCCTTGTCGACTCATGAAGAGTTTTCACGTAATTCCTGAAGTTTCTGATGCTCCTGGCATCCTTCGTTGTCATATACGAAGCATATTTAAAGAAGGAAAGGGTTTCAGAGGCATTCTGAGCTAACAGGAGGACCCTGTAATGCCGCAATCTCCCAAGCATGTTAACTCTCTTCAAAGCCTTCGAGAGATGCCTCTTCAGTTCCCCTATCTTCCTTTTGTGCTCGGCGATTTCGTGTTCTCCTTCCTCGATCTTTTTCTTTGTCTCTTCAATTTCCATTGAGATTCTCTGCAGCTCGACCTCCCTCAGTTTCCTCTCTGATTCAAGCCTGCGCAACTCGCCGAGGACCCCGCGCTCCGTGTTCTTGATGACCTCGAGTTCCTGCAAGAGATACTCGATCTCGGCCTGGAGCTTCTTCATTCTATTTTCTGACTTTGCTACAGCAGAAATGGAGATGAAGAGGAGGGAAAGAGCAAGCCCAGAAGAAACGATCCCGAGAGTGATACCCTTCTTAGAAACCTTTCCCTTACCGAGAATATTTTCCCTACGCAACGCTTTTTCTTGCAACTCAACTCGAACCATTTCTATAATAGATCAAGATTCCATGCAAAATCATATAGATTTTAATTCAAAGCAACCTTTCCTCAAAGCTGTTTGCGGAAATTGTTTGTAAAAAGAAGTATAATCAATTGTTATCCCCTGAAGCCTACCCATTCCTACCTCTCTCCATTTGCAATCTTCTTCTATGACGTGATGGGACATGGTATTAACAGCACTCTGGTGAAAAGCCTTTTCAGGAAGACGCTGGGCGACATGGCTGACGATCCTATGCTGGAAGACCTGCCAGCTACTTCCGAGGTAATGAACAAGATGAACAGAGCGTTCTTTTCCATTCCGGAGGCTTTACCTTTCTTCATCTCATCTCAATAGGAAAGTACGGTCCTGCAAAGGCGATCTTCCAGTACACAATCGCCGGAATGGAACCTGTCATACTCATCAGGCAAGAGGATGCTACCCATGAGCTCCTTGCTGCTACCGATTACTGCATCGGGATTGAAGAGAAGAGAATATACACCCACCGCTGGATCACGGTGCATCCTGATGATCTCCTCCTCTTCTACACCGATGGATTGACGGAAGCGGAAGCACCTGGTGGAGAGTTCTTCGGTAGAGAAAGAGTCCTCGAAATATTGAGGGCAAAGCAGGAGAATGGAACAAGCGATATCCTCAAGGAAATCCTTAATGCCTTGAAGAGATTCCTTGGAGAGAAGACGCTATCCGACGAACTATCGCTTCTCCTCATAAAATTTTGAAGAGGCATGTTCTATCATCCGGCGATCCTTCTATTTAAAACACTTTCAATTTCTTCCCTGCTTATCCTCCCTTCTCTGAGAAGGACTGGTGGTTCGACCGTGATGTCGATCAGGGTGGAGGGTCTACCTCCGCTCAAGTTACCCCCATTTACAATACAGTCGATCTCTTTTCCGAAATAGTTCAGAACCTGAGCAGATGTTAAGGCGGGACGCTTACCGGACTTATTGGCGCTCGTGCCCGTGAGCGGGAAACCGCATTTCTTGATTAATTCCACAGCAATCCTGTTAGACGTGACTCTCAAGCCTACTTTTCCGGTTCCGGCATCTATCCAGCGCGGTATTCCTTCCGATGACTTCAAAAGCATGGTTAACGCTCCCGGCCAAAAAGATGTGGCGAGCGGATGAAAGCTTGCCGGAATCTCCGAGACTAGTTCGAAAACCTGATTCCTATCATGCAGCAGCAGAATGAGAGGCTTTTCATGTTCCCTTCCTTTCATAGAAAAGATTCTATCAACGGCTTCTTGCAGAAAAGGATACGCTGCCAGAGCGTAGAATGTTTCCGTGGGAATGCACGCCACTCCTCCCCGCGATAGCAAATCAGCGATCTTCTTCAGATCATCCTGGTCCGGGTTTTCAGAATTGATATTTAACCATAACATGTCTTTTGAAATTATTTCATTTCTCCCATCAAGTTTCAATTAACCCAGCGATCATTGCATATTAGACTTGTCCTTAACCCTGCTTTGACTTATAGTATCATCAAAGCATTCCAGGTAGTGAACCGTTTGACATGCTGAAGAGTAAGGACAACCCTCTGATAAAGAAGATTAGGAAGCTTCTTGCCTATCCTCGATTCAGGGAAGAGCAGCGGGAGTTCGTCCTTGAAGGATTCAAGATCATACACGATACTCTCTCCGGTAGATTCAGTTCAGCTCCATTTATTCGCACCTTGCTATTCAGCACAAGAACGCGGGCAATTGCCGGGAACAAAGTGCGCGATCTTATGGCTCTGGCATCCCGGAAAGGGATCCCCATTATTGAAGTTTCTGATTCCCTCATGGATCGGATTAAATCGCGTCATACGAATCAAGAGGTCATTGCTCTTGCGAAATGGATCGACCAGTCTCTGGAGGAAGTCATCAAAAGTGGGATCGATGAAATGCAGGAGGGGGTTCCCCTCTTCATAGGTTTATGCGGCGTTCAGGATCCCGGCAACCTTGGAGCTCTTATTCGCACTGCCCATGCAGGTTCTGCAACCGCGGTTCTCGTCTTCGAAGGCTGTGCCGATGTCTACAATCCCAGGACAGTGCGCGGGAGCATGGGTTCCCTCTTTGCCATTCCGATCGTACGAAGCCTCACTTGGAAGGAGTCCCTTGCACTCCTGAAGAAAAAAGAGATCAGGATATACGCAACATCTTCGGCAGGCTCTCTGCGATACACGGAAGTTGATTTTCAACGGCCTTCTTTGATCCTGTTCGGAAGCGAGGGGAAAGGAATACCGGAAAGCTATCTTGATTTCACCGATGGAAGCATCTGCATTCCCATGGCCGGTGGGGTTGACTCATTGAACGTCAACGCCTCGGCGGCCATCATCCTTTATGAAAGATTGAGAAAGCTTTCTATTTCCTGACTCTTCAGTGGTTCAAATTCTTGATGCGCCCTTTGATCGGGCTCTTTATAATCTTTATTTTGACTGTTCCGACCTTTTTGATCTCCTTGATCGGTTTCTCTGTTTCTGCTTCCTCCTGAGGATATATCGAGGATTCTGCAGGGGGAGCGGTCAAGGATCTCTCTCGCGCTTCTGCGAGCGGGAGCGTGAAGGTAAAGGTGGAGCCCTCACCAACTTTGCTCCGAACGCTGATATCGCACTGGTGCTGTTTAAGTATGTCGCGCACGATGGAAAGCCCGATGCCTGTTCCCTCAAGCGCTCTCGCTTGCATGGACTGCACTCTGTAGAATCTTTCAAATATTTTGTCCAAGTGCTCCGGAGGGATCCCTATCCCCGTATCATTAACGTCAACTATGAGATATCCTGGGGTCCCTCTGCTGACCAGGATGAAGACCTCTCCTCCATGCCTGTTGAACTTGATGGCATTGGAGAGGAGGTTGATGAAGACCTGGGAGATCCTCCCGCGATCCGCATTTACCTGGAGATCCTCGGTTTGATACTTCGTCATGATGGAAATGTCGCTGGCTTCCATCTTCTCCCTGACGAGCTCGATCGCTTCATCGATGACCTGCCAGAGCGGAAATTCTTCCCGCTGGAGTTTTTCTTCCTCCTTTCCCAGCCTGGAAAAATTCAGGAGGTTATCGATCATCCTTATCAATCGATCGATGTTCTTCAGAGAAACTTTGAGTCCTTTCTCCTGTTCTTCGGTGATAGCACCCAGCTTCCGCTTCAGAATCATCTCGGTGTATCCCTTGATGGAGACCAGAGGTGTCTGAAGTTCGTGCGATACATTTGCAAGTAGCTTCGTTTTCATCTCATCAAGCGTTCGCAACTCCTGATTCATCCGATCCAGTTCTTGGGCTCTTCTCTGCAGGTTCTCGTTGACGATGTTAAGCTCGCTGTATGCCTTTTCCAGAGCCTCTCGGGACTTCTTCAACTCCTCTGCGTTCTCCTTCAGCCTCTCTTCGAATTCCTTCTGGTTCGTCACATCACGGAACGAGAAGACTCTTGCACCGATTCCTCTCTCCGCTTCTTCGATGGCAGAGGTTACGCATTCTATGATCCTTGGTTCCGGTTTCTCAAGTTCGAAGAGTAGCGCTTCTCTAGTTTCTGCTCCTCCGAGGATCCAGGCCATCTTTCTCCTGAAATCTTCCCCGTTCTTCATCACTGCCGAGAGTACATCCATTACTCTTTCCAGCGAAAGGCCCAGGAGCGAAACAGGCTCTATGCCAAACAGCTTCTGCCAGCTTTTGTTTACAAGGACCACTGTAGCACCGGAAGGAAGTTCATCGACAAGCAGTATCGCATCGGAAACGGAGTCCACAGTTGACTGAAGCCTCATCTCGTGGACTCTCATTCTCCTTTCCATTCTTGCATTTTCCGTGATGTCCGCCATGGAGGCTATGATCGCAGGTTCCCCCTGGAAGGATATGGAAGAGACCACGAGAGCCATCTCCGCGGAACCCCGTCCGGTCCTGTCCATTATCCTAAGATTAATCGCGATCTTCTTTCCGGGATTGCTTTCCAGTTCATTGAAAGAGCTCATTGCAAGGATAAGGTCTTCGGTCGAAACAAAATCCAGGAAGAGACTTCCCACGAGTTGCTCCTTGTTCGATCCAAGAAGGGTGGCGAGAGCAGAGTTCGCGAAAATGATCTTCCCCTTTTGCATGATGAAGACCGCCTCTGCCAGCCCCTCGGAAAGGGACCTGTACCTTTCTTCCGATGCTTTCAGCTCTTTTTCGAGTTTTTCCTCTTCTGATATGTCGCCCACTATGAGAAGGAAGCCCACAATGGCTACAGCTTTAGACCTGACCGGATGGATTGAGGCCTTTCCCTGGAAGAGTGTGCCATCCTTCCTTTTGAACTCTCCCTTCAGAAGGAAGGACCTTTCTTTGAATTCTTTCTTAGCCAGAAGGGAAAGTAGGCTGAGCCATGTTGTTTCGCCGAATATTACGCTGGCGTTCTTTCCGATAATCTGCTCCTTTTCCCAGCCCAGAAGACTGGCAGCGCCTGTGTTGAAAGAAACGATGTCCCAGTCTGTGCCGACGGAGAGGATGGCACAATCGGCGGCACTTTCCACAAGGTTATGAAAATAATCCCTGGAGTTCTCGATCTCGGATGATCTTTCCCTGAAGTCGGAGACGATCTGATTAATATTGGCAGATATCTTTCCTAATTCTCCGTCATTCGCGACATCGATCCTCCACTCGTAATTCCCGTGCAGAAACTCCTCTGTCCCCCTCAGTATCTTGTGAATCTCCTTCTTGGTTCCTCTGGCCTTTATCAGGATTATGGCAAGGATGAGAGCAATCAGACCGATGGATCCAACGAGCGTAGCAAGAAGATAGGCATATTCGGAGAGAAGTCCGGAGGACAGAAGAGAGAAAAATTTGTCGAGAAGATCGTTCTCCAGCATCTATTAAATTATCCTTCGTTCTACCTTGCCTTCAAATTGAACCCATCCCGCGGGCTCAGTGATTTTTCAGGTCTTTCTTTGAGAATGTTCCCAAGCTTCCCACTGGATAGGAGAAGAAATACCCCTGGGCATATCTCACGCCAACCTTTTTCACCGTGTCGAGCTCATGATCGGTCTCCACTCCTTCAGCAATGATGAAGGCACCTATGTTGCTTGCAATCTGAATGAGAGAGCGGATCAGCTCCTGCTTGATGAGATTTTTATCTACGTCGCGTATCAGGCTCTCATCGATCTTCAGGTAATCCGGATTCAGGTCCATGATCGTCTGAAGGCTGGAATATCCCGTTCCTATATCGTCGATGGCAATTGACATCCCCTTCCCCTTCAGAAAGCGGGCGTTCTTCTCAAAGGAGGTCGAATCTTCATTGTAGTGTTTCTCCGGGATCTCAAGAACAATGTCCTCTGCTCTCATTCCGTGCTGCCAGAGGAGTTCGTCAATCTTGCCGCTGATCCAGTCCGGATCTGCAATGCTTGATGGAAGAGAATTGATGAACAGCTTGGCACCGGCTGGGAGTCCCTCAGCATTCTTCAGAGCAACTTTCCTGCATACCCTGTCAAGGTCAGCGGACATCCCCATTCGGTTTGAGAGAGCGAACATCATGGCTGGTTTCTCAAAGGCGCTGTCCTTCGGCCCCCTGGAAAAAGCCTCGTATCCGAAGACTTCCATGTTACTTACGTCCACGATATTCTGGAAAACGGTCTGTATCTTTTCCGCATTGATGATGTTCTTCAATTCCGATGTGAGGGCTGATATTCTCTTTTCCTCCCTCCTTAAGGGCATGTTCCTGGATTCCTCAATGGCCTGATAGACTAAGCGCTCCAATCTGTAGAAAGGGCTCTCCTGAAGGATTGAACATCCCAGGTTGAATCCCAGTCTTGCAGCCATAGTCGCATACTCTTCCGAGAGAAACTCTCCTGAGAGACTATCCGTCAGCTTATCGGTCAGGTCGAGTAGGTTCTCGGGAGTGATGTCTTCTCCTTCCAGCGTTTCGGAAACGAAGAGAATGAACTTGTCCCCATAGGCAGCGTTCATTGTCAGGATTGACTTTTCGGAAAAAACCTTTCCCCGCAACTCGTTCAATCTCTCTGAGATCTTCTTCAGGATCTTCTCGAAGCTCTGCCAGCCATAGAGGGATTCCACCAGGTATATGTTACTGATCTCGATGTGGATCACTCCCACATAACGGCGGTGCTCCATGAAGCTCCTGATATCGTCGAAGCAGATGTGAAAGGAAGGCAGCCCTGTATTTCGATCCACAAGGGCACTCTTCATCTTGAGATAATTGATCTTCAGCTGCAGGCTCTCATCTCGTTTTCTCTCTTTTTCCATTAACACTCCATTGAGAGTGGCAGAACGATCATCCAATCTCGGCAGACGCAGTTCCTCCACCGGCGTAGTGCAAACACTCGAAGATTCTCTTGACCCTCGAAACGAGTTCGTCGTATGAAAAGGGTTTGGTGATGTAATCGAATGCGCCTTCCTGAATGCCATGGATTTTGTCTCTCACCTCGGATTTTATCGTGAAGAGGATCACCGGGATAGAAGCTGTAATCTCATCGGCTTTCAGCACTCGCAGAAGTTCCCATCCTCCCATTTCAGGCATGTTGATGTCAAGAAGGATGAGGTCCGGTGATATCTCCTGTAGCTTCAGGAGGGCTTCCCTTCCTGAACTTGCTCCCATGACCTGAAACCCTTCCTTTTCGAGGATCATCCTGGTCAACTCCAATATCTCGAATTCGTCATCGATGACGAATATCCTTTTTTTCATCGAGGGTTGAGTCATACTTATTTCCCTTTCCCTCCAAGAAAGTGATTGATGGCAAGTCTATCAGCGGCTTTCATCTCTCTGAATCTGATTCCCATCCCCGCTATCAGATGGGAATCCCTTTCATGCTCTATACACCGGACGACTTCACCGGAAGCCCTGATTCTTTTGTCCCCCCTGCCGGAAAGCAGGAAATTCATCTCAATGAGACTCCCGACTGGAAGGGGGTTCCGGCTCTTCAGGAAAATGCCTGAGATGCTCAAATCCTTTGAATAAAGTTTAAAGGGAGCTGAATCCTTCATGTTGCAGTGGACCTTTTTTACGACATGGATTCTCTCCGACTCACGTTCAGCCAGATCAATGAATCGGGATAGATGTCTCAGGAATGTTTCTTTCTGAATCGGCTTCTCGATAATACAATCACATCCAGCTTCCCTGCATTTGCCGACCTGTTCGGGGAATGCAAGGAAAATAATGGGGATACTTTTCGTCTCAAGTTGAGATTTTAATTTCCGACAACACTGAAACGGGTCCGAGGAGGAAATGGATGAGTCAAGGACGATGACATCAGGCATTTCGCTCTTTGCCCTGTTCAGAGCATCCGATGCATCCCCAGAAATTATGATCGTGCAGTGATATCTCTTCAAGAACGATCTTTCCAGATCGGTCAGCAACCCAGTGCCATTAACAAGCAGAATCTTCAAATTGAGCTCCTTTTTGACAAACCTTAAAGGCTGCCAAAACAGATATCTCCTTAATTATCTATGAATTTACCACTACATCACAGCTGAGGCAAGATATTATTTCCGCTGAATGCGCTTCGAGATGTTTTATGGATTTTGAAATTATTACTATTGAAATTTGTATGGAGCGGGCAACGGGGATCGAACCCGCGACTTCAAGCTTGGGAAGCTTGCACTCTACCAGCTGAGCTATGCCCGCTTGCTCACATTTTGTATCAGAACAAGGACTCTCTGTCAACGCCAATATCTTCACTGCCCATAATGCTGATCCACCCACCGCCAATGACGGTATCTCCATCATAAAAGACGGCTGCCTGCCCTGGAGCTATTCCTCTTACAGTCTCATCGAATTCCACCCGCCAGAGCTGGTTCAAAACTCTTCTGACCAGTGCCGGTTCCCCGCGATGTGTCGACCTTATTTTTACCGTCGTTCTGAACTCCATGGGAGGCTCCTCCCATGAGATCCAGTTCGTTCCATGAACAAGCAGGCTCTTCTCGTACAATTCTTCCGCTTCACCAACAACAACTCTGTTTCTTTCCGGCTCTATTCTTAGAACGTAAAGCGGACGCGGATGAGCTATTCCTATCCCTCTTCTCTGTCCGATCGTGAAATGATGTATCCCTCTGTGGGAACCGAGAACAAGACCCGATGAATCTATGATTTCTCCGGGTTTATCCTCAATCACGTGCCTGATATAGGATCTGCAATCGCCGCCGGGGGAGAAGCAGATGTCCTGGCTTTCCTCTTTTTCCGCAACCTTTAGACCAATGCATCTCGCTTTTTCTCTCACCTCCTCCTTAGTCATCTCTCCGACTGGGAAAATGGTCCTGGCCATCTGCTCCTGATCCAGGTTGAAAAGAAAGTAAGCCTGATCCTTGGATGCTTCTATTCCTCTCTTCAACAAGAATCTCCCAAACGATTCAGAAAATTCTATCCTCGCATAATGTCCTGTCGCGATCTTATCGGCTCCAATCTCAAGAGCTTTTCTAAGAAGGGTGCCGAACTTCAGCTCGCTGTTGCAGAGGATGCATGGATTTGGTGTCTTTCCCTGGAGGTAGGAAGAGAAGAAATATTCACCGATCCTCTTTCTGAACTCTTCCCTCATGTCGATGACATAAGCCGGGATGCCCAACTGTGCTGCCACCCTCCTCGCATCCCCTATATCTTTCGGAGAACAACAGCGCGGGGCCCCACCTTCCTCTCCCTTCAGGTCCAGAAGCCGCATGGTCAGACAGACGACGTTGTATCCCTGTTCTACAAGAATTGAAGCAGCAACAGAGCTATCCACACCCCCACTCATTGCAACGGCCACTCTCATCCTTCAGCCTCTTTTTTTTGACCTCAATTCCGTGACTTTCTTATTAAGGATGGAAGAAAGGATCAGAGCATCTTCAAGGGAAGTCATGCGGCCAAAACTGATTCTAAGCGTGGATAGAGAATCTTCTCTGCTTATTCCCATGTCCAGGAGGACATGAGAAGGCTCCACCGTTCCGGAATGGCAAGCAGAGCCTGTCGAGACTCCAACTCCCTCCAGATCGAGAGATATCATGAGCGAGTGAGCATCAACACCTTTAAAGATGACGCTACTCGTGTTGGGCAGCCTCAGCGCGTCTTCGGCATTTATTATCACCCCGGGAATCTTCTCTTTTATCGTTCTTTCAAATTCGTTCCTTATCGAGGATAGTCTCCCTTCATAATGATCGATCTCGCGTGCTGCCAGACTGGAGGCGACTCCCATTCCAACGATCTGGGGAACCATTTCTGTCCCACCTCTCAGCCCCTTTTCCTGACCTCCGCCGAAGATCAATGGAGAAAGCCTTTCCCCTTTTTTCACGTAGAGGGCCCCGATCCCTTTTGGACCATAAAATTTATGAGAGGAGAGAGGAAGGAGGTCAGGATCGATCTTTTTGATACTAAACTGTACCTTTCCGGCACTCTGCACAGCGTCCGTGTGGAAACGGATCCCCCGCTCGTGAGCCATCGTAGAGATCTCTTCAACTGGCTGCAGCGCTCCAGTCTCATTGTTGGAATGCATGATGCTGATTAGGATAGTGTCTCTTCGCAGCTCCCTGAAAACCTGATCTGGCGGGACGACCCCATGAGAATCTGGCTTAACCTTCGAAATCCTGAAGCCAAGCCCTTCGAGAAATTCTGCGCACCTGAGTACGGAAGGATGCTCGATGGAAGAAACGATTATATGTCCCTTCTTATCAAGCAAATTTAAGGCGGTTCCGGCTAGAGCGAGCGAGTTTGCCTCAGAGCCCCCGCTGGTGAAGACAATCTCTTCGCTGCTCGCTGAGATCAAAGCTGCTACCTTCTCCCTTGCGCTCTCAACAGCTTCCCTTCCCCTCTGGCCCCAGCGGTGGATGCTGGAAGGATTTCCAAAATTCTCTGAAAAGAAGGGGAGCATTTCTGTCATGACCTCCTCCCGGACGGGGGTCGTTGCGTTGTAATCAAAGAAAAGTCTGTTCATCTTTTCCTGATACCTTTGGGTTCCAGGTACGGTATGAAGGTGCAAATTTCGGGGCATTCGGTCTCCTTCAGGAGATCCGCGATGGAGGTGCTGTCAAGAAGTCTGACGATCTGTTCGCCCAGCCTCCTCCAGAGAAGATTAGAGATGCATTCATCGGCTCTTTTCTTCTTCCGCACTTCTCCGGAGATAGTCGGAGCAACAGTACAGAGTGGTTCTTCTACTATCCGCAGGACCTCGCCTATGCAAATATCCTCGCATCGTTTGGCTAGAATGAATCCTCCTTTGGGCCCCCGGACAGATTTCACGATATTCCCTTTTCTCAGAAGGTGAAAGATCTGAGCGAGAAAGGGAAGGGAGATGTTCTGCCTCTTTGAGATGGAGGTAAGGGAAACAGGTGTTCCGCTCGAATGATGTGCCAGATCAAAGATCGCCCGTATGGCATAGATTCCTTTGGCAGTGATTCTCATGGCTCAGACCAGTTCAAAATCTATCATCGAAGAATTGCCCTGTCAACAATGCTCATCCATAGAGCACCGGCGGGATCATAGGAGTACTGGCGAAGCGCCGGGCTTATTAATTTTCCTTCTCGGTTTCCAGCCGGGCATGAGGAAGAGGACTGGCTTCCTTCTGGATACGATGCCTTGAGAAGAGGTTTTGGAGAGAACGGAAAGGGCTCAGCATCTTTTCCGAGTATGTTTCGAATCGGCAATGGGAGACGCTGGACCATTTCTTGGAAAAGAGAAGAATGAAGAGGATGACAGAAGAAAGCATTGCAGCCATGTAGATCCTGGCAAAATTGGGAACATTGTGAAAGGATTTTTTAAGATACTTGCTCTTCCCGAAGAGGAATACCCTCAACAGGAAGAAGAAATACCCCTTGTTCCTCTCTCGCTCGATCTGTCGCATGGTGAGATGTTTTGTCCGCACGTTGACCTGCAATCCATTGTACTTGCTGAAGTCATGGGGATTGATGACGAGACCCTCTTTCAGGAGATGCTCTCTCTGCTCGGTCTTTGGATAAGGAGTCACACACTGAAGAACTGGGATATCTATGTCGTATTTCCTGCAGAAATCAAAGATATTCTTAATGTCTTCTCTTCTGTCGTCGGGAAGGCCGATTATGAAACCTCCCATGATACCTATTTCGTATCTGTTCAGCATCTCCACCGCCTTAATGCTATGATTGACGATGTTTCCCTTTCGCATGGCATGGAGCCTTTCCGGAGATATGTTCTCTATGCCAAGGAAAACAGATGTGAAATTAGCCGCTTTCATTGCCCTGACGAGTTCTTCGCTCGATGCGATCCCTGTGCTTGAAGCCTGCGTCCCATAGCGGATGTCGTTCAGGCCGGCTTCCACGATAGCATGGCAGAGTCTCTCCAGTCTTGCCACATCAAGCGTGATGTTATCATCGACGAAGATGATTCTCTTTCCCCCCATGCTCTTGATGATTCTGATGTCTTCGATGACTCTTTCCAGATCGTAGGTTCTGAAGCTTTTGCCGTACATCTTCATGATGCTGCAGAAGTTGCAGCTCATATAGCATCCTCTTGACGTTTCCACTACATCTAGACCAGGGTTGAACCCTGTCTGAACATATGAAAATATTCTTGTCGATCTATCCGGCAAGGCGATGGAAGACAGATCAATGAGTTCCCTGCTAGGATTCGAATGAAACTCTCCGTTAACCCTGAACGTGAGCCCTTTGATGGAATTATAAGGACCCCTCCCCAGGGTAAATGCCTCGATCAGTTCACTGAATGTTTCTTCTCCTTCACCCCGGATTATGAAGTCAAAGGGTTGCGAATCCTGGCTAGCTACTATCTCCTCACTGTTCAGCGCCGCATGATAGCCACCGATCATGATCTTGATTCTTGGATTGATGGATTTTATGATTCTGGCCGCCTTCACGGCACTGGCAAACTGAAAGCTCATAGCCGTCAATCCGACCAGATCCGGATTGTGCTCTCTAATGATATCAATCAATGTCCTGGTGACACCCCTGGCCTTGTAGACTAGGTCGAGTATCTTTACTTCACAGTATCTTTTATCGACATTTCCTGCAAGGCTTGTGAGGCCTAAATTCGGAATGAAATATCCAAGCCAGTTGAAAAGCAGTATCTGGTCCGGCATCGAGATGAGGAGAACTTTCGTTCTTGCAGGCAAAAGACACCCTTTCTTAAATTTCTATTTTTATATCTTGAAAAAGACAGGAGTCTATCAATGAAAAATGTCTAATTTTAATTTTTATCTGACAAATTTTATTTAAAACGTCAATAAATGTTTTAATGACAACAACTAGCAATTCATTAAAAGAATTGACTCTGAAAATATGCTATTTAATCAAGTTGTCATGTATAGCAATGATACTAATTTTATTGAATTAATTTTTGAACGGGCAAGCCTAAGTTCAAGTATTATGAAAACTTGTTTTTATATGGAAGGATTGTATACTTTATGGTCTCTTCGGATTTTAAGGAGGTGAACCTTCAACCCTGTAAGACAAAAATGACATCTTTAAGTATATCGACAGGTGGCTGAGGCAAAGCGCCACCAACCGCCCGCATCAGTTCAAAATTATCGAGGAGATGAATGCATCCTTTACTTTTCGATTTTGGGTTCTGGAAGATCGGCAGCTACGGCTTCATGGCCGTCATCACAATCATCATCACCTTATACCTTCTTAAGTTTTTAGCGATAAGGGAAAAGCTGGATTATGGAAAGCTGGTCGAGTTTTATTTTTTTGCGGGGATCTCAGGCTTAATAGGCTCAAAACTATTTCATCTTATGATAAGTTACAGGCAAATTTTTAATAATCCCCGAGTTATATGGATCATTTTCATCTCTGGTGGTGTCTGGTACGGAGGTCTGCTAGCCGCATTTTTTGTCGGTGTTTCGTATGCGAGGTACAGGGGTCTTCCTGTCTTGACGCTCATGGACATTTACGCGCCTCTCATCATGCTCGGGCTTGGCATCTGCCGCTTGGGTTGCTTTCTCTCAGGATGCTGTTATGGAAAGCCTGGCGACGTCCCATGGGCGGTTACATTCACTAATGCTCTGGCACACCGCATTCATCCCGATCTTCCCTATGTTCCGATTCACCCCACGCAGATTTACGAAGCGTTAGGATGTTTTGCCATC
The DNA here is from genome assembly GCA_040752675.1 of Acidobacteriota bacterium. Classification (NCBI taxonomy): domain Bacteria; kingdom Pseudomonadati; phylum Acidobacteriota; species Acidobacteriota bacterium. The sequence goes on along the minus strand of JBFMGF010000006.1, from coordinate 2,418 downwards.
GCCATCATCCTGGCCCTTATGTACAGGAGGAAGAAGTTTGACGGGCAGATAGGCATCTCACTTTTCATCCTGTATGGGATTGTCCGTTCTTACATAGAAATGTATCGAGGAGACTTCAGAGGATCTCTATTTGGCGAGGCTCTATCGACATCTCAGTTTCTCGGAATATTAACGGCCATAATCGCTACAGGCGCCTACATCTATTTCTGGAAGAAAAGCGGATCTAAAAAATCTGTTTAGAAGGGTATCTCCTCCCAATTAATGATCCGTTCCGATGCCTTCCTCAGAATGTGCATCTGCTGGAACTTCATCTTCTTTTCCTTATCACCTTCTCTGAACACTTTCTGCCAGTCCGGCATGAGCCAGACGAGTTTGAGTCCCTCCTCTGCCCTGTAAATGTTGAAAGTGGCCATTTCCTTTCTCTCGTTGGCTCCGTACTTGTACTGCCAGAGCCATTTACCATCCAGTCTCTTCTTGTTTCCTGGATTCGCTATGTCGAAATGGACAATGCCCTCGTTTCCCCGGTACATGTATCTGCACTCTCCATCCCAGTCCGTCTCAAAGGATTCTCCAGTCTTCATTTCCCAGCGCAGTTTTGCCTTCACCTTCCTTCCCTCCTTCATGAGGAAGATTGCAAATTGCTGATCGCGATCTACATAATACCAGGTTCCAACGAATGACCCCTTCTCTGTTGGAGGAGGGACCCTTCTTCCTCCCTCGACGCGCTGCATGGCGCTGCAGACCGAGATCGAAAACAATAGAAATAAGAAAAGCATGATCGGGTTCAGAGCCGCTAACTTTCTTTGCATGTTCTCTCCCAATAGTTATTCTTAAATTTTACGATTCCACTGTAAATCGTGCAAACTTCTTTTCTGCTATTCTTGATTCTTCGACTCCTAAGGTAGTATAATAAATAAAATTTGTTCCTCGGATGGAATTATCGGAGGGGGCGCAAAATGGACCTCAAGCAAGACCGGCGGCTTTCTCCAAGAATCAAGGATTCCATGGCGGTGAAGATCATGAAGATTCACTCCTCGGGAGAAGTTCAGGAGGATGACACCTATTCGATCGACATCAGCAGCGGGGGTATCTATTTCTGCTCCAATCTCGACCTTAGAGCAGGGGACAGGATAGAAGTAAGAATCATCCCCCCCACAAGCTCGATTTCAGAATTTGGAATGGCTTTGAAAGCCTCAGCCGTCGTTCTCCGCTCGTCGCAAGAGGAAAACGATTCCACTACGTTTGCTGCGGCACGGTTTGATGCCATACCTAGCTGGGAAGCCATTTAAAATCCCGGCGAAGCCGATTTATCCTTTCTTATCATCTCCTCTATGGGGATCCTCAATCTCCAATTACCTTCCTGAGATAGGCCAGCCTTCTTGTGCTCAGCTTCCCCTGCCTGTGCGCAATGTCCAATTCTCTTCTCGCCAGAATCCTATGAAGCCTCCTCAATGCAGGATCCGCTTCTCGCAAGACTTTTAGGTGTTCCCTGATCGTAATAACATCTCCCCTTGAAATGGGACCTGTAAGAGCATCCGGCAAGCCCGCCCTCTTCAAATTCTCGGCAGTTCCACCGATGAGCGGGGCAAAGATCCGAAGCCATTTCTTCTTTGAAAATCTTCCCGGCAGGACCTCCATGACCATGTCGGCAAGGGAAACGATCTGATTGGAAAGAAGCGATGCGGCCAGATGATAGGCATGCTTATCCTCCGGATTGACTAGGAAGCTTTTTCCACCAATTCTCCTCACTATTCTTTCGGCGGCCTTAACTGCCCTCTCCTCTCCCTCGATGCAGAAATAGCTGTCCCTCAACAAAACGATCCCACATTCCGGAGAGGAGATGGACTGGAGGGGGTGCATGGATCCCACGTTGGCTCCATGGTGCTTAAGCGGCATGAGAACAGTGGATGGGATGGAACCACACGTGTGGAGAAAGATCTTTCCGCGAAGCCCCTGCCGATTCGGTTTCATATCTTCGAGGATTTCCACGACGAGTTTTTCTATTTCCGAGTCAGGCACAGCGATGATGTTCACGCCAGATTCACTTATCAACTCGGTGAGGGATCTATAGATCTTTCCTCTGCCGATGAATCGCAATGCTCTCTCCGCGGCTCCCCGGCTTCTCGAATAGATCCCGCCAAAGAGGAGCCGATTTTTCGAAATGAGATACCCGAGCGTCGTCCCCACTCTCCCTGCGCCTATGATAGAAAGGATCTTATTCCCGGTGCTCTTCATCGATTTCCCGCTCATCGTTTTCAAAATCGTCTTTGAAAAAAAAGTGTTTAAAGTATCGGCTCCCCTGATTGATCCTTCAATTCTCTCTCAAGATTTTCAGCAGCTCTATAAGTTCACGGGGGACCTCCGCATGAAATTCAATTCTTTTCGACAACGAGGGATGTGTAAGGGAGAGCCATGAAG